>NZ_CADFEC010000010.1:0-246024 GCF_902833195.1 Burkholderia sp. BCC1638 | reverse complement strand
AAAAGAGCGGCAAAACCAGCAGGTAACGAAGAGTTATCCACACCGGAATAGATGTACTACGCTGTCTCGGGGTGGGTCAGATTTAGATGAAATCGGTGGGTTAAGACTCGGTGGAAATCAACACCTCGGTCTCAAAGCGAATCCAGACAGGAACGGCTGCCCCCAATTCCAGGACATAGTCGACCGGAACCTGGGCAAGCAACTGCAGGCCGAAAAGCGCCCCAAGCTGGGCCTGAAACCCAATACCTCCTGCTGCTGCAGCGCCACCGCTGGAGATACCGCGGGAACTAGTCGGATGCTGTGAGGTTGCCAAGTTGACTCGCTAAAGTTGACGGGGGTATGGCCGCAGTGATTGTACAAGGCGAACTGCTCTCAGTCGCGTAGACAGGCCGCGCCCTCAGGCACTCCCCTGCGATTTTTCATTGCTAGGTAGATTTGGGCTAGGCGGTCACCGCCCACTGCTCGCGGAGCGATTGAGATTACTCTCACTGCCCCCCAGTTGATGCGATGGCAGATAGCCCGCCTACCGTTAGAAGTCGAGGTTACCCAAAAGAGCGAGCACAAAAAGCAGAAAGCCCTCATACCGAGGGCTTTCAATTTCACTACAGTTTCAAAACTTTATTGCACTGTCCAGTCTGGATTTTCCAATCTCTATTGCACTTTCCAGACTATATTGTCACGCTACAATGCCCGGACTTACGCGAAGTTCTTCGCTGCGAAGTCCCAGTTCACGATATTCCAGAACGCTTCGACGAACTTCGGACGTGCGTTGCGGTAGTCGATGTAGTACGCGTGTTCCCACACGTCGATCGTCAGCAGCGGCTTGTCGGCCGTCGTCAGCGGCGTGGCGGCGTTGCTCGTCGACACGATGTCGAGCGAACCGTCGGCCTTCTTCACGAGCCATGCCCAGCCCGAACCGAACGTGCCGACCGCGGCCTTCGTGAACGCTTCCTTGAATGCGTCGTACGAACCCCACTTCGCGTTGATCGCGTCGCCCAGCGCGCCCGACGGTGCGCCGCCGCCGTTCGGCGACAGGCTGTTCCAGAAGAACGTGTGGTTCCAGATTTGCGCGGCGTTGTTGAAGATGCCGCCCGACGACTTCTTCACGATCTCTTCCAGCGACAGGTTTTCGAATTCCGTGCCCGGGATCAGATTGTTCAGGTTCGTCACATATGCCTGGTGATGCTTGCCGTAGTGGTACTCGATCGTCTCTTTCGAGATGGTCGGCGCGAGTGCGTCTTCAGCGTACGGGAGCGGCGGGAGCGTATGAGCCATGGCGATTCCTTCGTTGAGTATGTAGGGAGGCTGTGTTGAATGCTGCCGAGCGTCCGATTGTAGGCGAGTCCGAATATCCCCGCAAACTCACGGACATTTATCCGCGGTATGCAGAAAATCGCCGCTGACGCTTCATCCGGCAGGACGAGACGACGATGCGCAGCATCCGTTCCCGCGTCCGGCGACCGGTATATCCGGACCGCCGGGCGCGCGACCTTCGTTTCGCTTACGCCGTCGTCGTCGTCGTCGTCGTCACATCGTGTCGGTCAGCCGCGGCTGCACGTCGGCGAGCGACACGTCGGCCGAGCCTTCCGCAAGATGCACGGTGAGTCGGCGCTGCGGCTTCAGCGCGCTCGGCGCGCGCACCGCGCGGCCGGTCTGCGCATCGATCAGCGCCGCATAGCCGCGCTCGAGCGTGCGCTGCGGGCTCAGCACCTCGAGCCGCGCCGCGCAGGCCGACACGCGCGCGGTGTCGCGCTCGTGACGGCGCTGCAGCGCCATCGCGAGACGTTGCGACAGCCCGGCGAGCGCCTGACGCGCCTGCGCCGGGTCGGGCCGCGCGCGCTGCCAGCGCAATTGCGCGAGCGCGAAACGCGCACGCGCGTCGCGCACCGGCCGCGACGCCGCCGACGCGAGCCGCACCGCCAGCTGTTCGACGTGCGTGCGTTGCCGCTGCAGCCGTTCGGCCGGACTGACGAGCCGGCGCGCGAGCCAGTCGAGCTGCTGCGCACGCTGCTCGAGCCCGCGTTCCAGGCTGCGCGCAAGCGCGCGCTGACGGTCGGCAACCTCGCGCAACAGCAACGCGCGCTGCGGACTCGCGAGCTCGGCCGCGCCGGTCGGCGTCGGCGCGCGCAGGTCGGCCGCGAAGTCCGCGATCGTGAAATCGGTTTCGTGGCCGACGCCGCTGACGACCGGCAGTTCGCTCGCCGCGATCGCTCGTGCGAGCGCTTCGTCGTTGAACGACCACAGATCCTCGATCGACCCGCCGCCGCGACAGACGAGCAGCACGTCGACCTCGCGCCGCGCATTCGCGGTCTGCACGGCCGCGACGAGCTTTTCGGCGGAACCGGCACCCTGCACGGGCGCCGGATAGACGATCACCGGAATGTGCGGCGCGCGGCGCGCGAGCGTGGTCAGCACGTCGCGCAGCGCGGCGGCCTGCAGCGACGTGACGATGCCGATCGCGCGCGGGTGCGCCGGCAGCGGCCGCTTGCGCTCGGCTGCGAACAGCCCTTCGGCCTCGAGCTGCGCCTTCAGCCGCAGGAACGCCTCGTACAGACGCCCTTGGCCCGTGCGCCGCACGGCCTCGACGTTGAGCTGCACTTCGCCGCGCGGCTCGTACATTGTGACGACCGCGCGCACCTCGATCCGGTCGCCTTCGCGCGGCGTGAATTCCGCGTACTGCGCGCGACCGCGGAACATCACGCAGCGCATCTGCGCCTGCTGATCCTTGATCGAGAAATACCAGTGGCCGCTCGCGGCGCGCGTGAAATTCGACACTTCGCCCGAAATCCACAGCAGCGGAAACGAGCGCTCGAGCATCGTCGAAATCGCGCGATTGAGCGCCGAAACGGGAATCACTTCGTCGCCGCCGCGCGTGGCGCCGGGAGCGGAAAAAGGAGAGTCGGAAAGCATGGGCGGTCGGATGAATGCTGGCGGCGACACGATAGTCCGACACGCGCGCGGCGTCCAGCGCCGGCCGCGCGCACTGCAACACGCGGAAGGTGTCCACACTCTGGCAATCGTCCGCCAAAAACGCTTGAAAACCGTGAAAAAAACCAGACAATTCCGCGTAACACGTTGATTTTTATATATTTTTAAACCTTACAGTTTTGTTCGACGCCGATTCGAAGTCCATCTGGCGGGCGTTTGACGCGAACGGGCGGGGAGTTTTTCACAGAGTTATCCACAACCCGCTCCGATCTGCCCCCATCGGATGCGTCGCCCGGCCGCGCTTGCCGCGCCCGCGTGCGGCGCGCTAGAGTGCCGCCTTCCGAAGACCTTGCGGCATGCGCCGCCCAACGGAGAATCCGTCTTGATGAATCCGTCCCACGCCGCGGTGCATGACGCGCCGCATCCGGCCCGATGAGCGCGCCCGGCGGCCCGCTCGCGCGGCTCGAAGCACGCCTCACGCGCGAATGGCAGCGACGCGGCGCCCTCGCCTGGGCGCTCACGCCGTTCGCGTGCGTGTTCGGCCTGTGCGCGGCGCTGCGCCGCACGGCCTACGCGCAGGGCTGGAAGCAACCGGTCGACGTCGGCGTGCCCGTCGTCGTGGTCGGCAACGTGACCGTCGGCGGCACCGGCAAGACGCCGACCGTGATCGCGCTCGTCGACGCGTTGCGCGCGGCCGGGTTCACGCCGGGCATCGTGTCGCGCGGCTACGGCGCGAACGTGAAGGCACCCACCGCGGTCACGCCCGCATCGCGCGCGAGCGCGGCCGGCGACGAGCCGCTGCTGATCGCGCGCCGCACCGGCGCGCCGGTGTGGGTGTGCCCCGACCGCGTCGCGGCCGCGCAGGCGCTGCGCGCCGCGCACCCGGACGTCGACGTGATCGTCAGCGACGACGGCCTCCAGCACTATCGCCTCGCCCGCACGGTCGAGCTCGTCGTGTTCGACCACCGGCTCGGCGGCAACGGCTTCCTGCTGCCGGCCGGGCCGCTGCGCGAGCCGCTGTCGCGTCACCGCGACGCGACACTCGTCAACGATCCGTACAGCGGCGCGCTGCCGCCGTGGCCCGACACCTATGCGCTCGCGCTCACGCCGGGCGCCGCGTGGCACCTCGATCAGCCGGCGCTGCGCCGCCCGCTGTCGCAATTCGCGAACGAGCGCGTGCTCGCCGCGGCCGGCATCGGCGCGCCGGAACGCTTCTTCGCGACGCTGCGCGCGGCCGGCCTCGCACCGGCGACGCGCGCGCTGCCCGACCACTACGCGTTCGCCGACAATCCGTTCGTGGACGACGCGGTCGATGCGATCCTGATCACCGAGAAGGATGCAGTAAAATTGGGCGCTTCCTGGCGCGACGCTCGGCTGTGGGTCGTCCCCGTCGAAGCCGCGCTCGATCCTCGCCTCATTGCCCTCGTTGTGGAGAAACTCCGTGGACGCTCGCCTGCTTGAAATCCTTGTGTGCCCTATCTGCAAAGGCCCGCTCCACTATGACCGCGCCGCGCAGGAGCTGATCTGCAACGCGGACAAGCTCGCCTACCCGATCCGCGACGGCATCCCCGTGATGCTCGTCGACGAAGCACGCCAGACCGTCGAAGGCACGCCGGTCGACTCCGCCGGGCCGGCCGGCAGCTGACGCCGCAGCGCTGCACCGGCGCCCGGCCGCGGTTCGCCGCGGCCGCGTGCCGGCCCCTGCTCCGGGCGGCCTGCCTTCGACGCGCCGCCCGCCCCGCTCTTCTCACCGCCCAGCCCCGATGACTCATCCGCAGCCCTTCATCGCCGTCATTCCTGCCCGGCTCGCGTCGACGCGTCTGCCGAACAAGCCGCTCGCCGATCTCGGCGGCAAGCCGATGGTCGTCCGCGTCGCCGAGCGTGCGCGCGAAGCGGGCGCGCAGCAGGTGCTCGTCGCGTCCGACGCGCAGAGCGTCCTCGACGCGGCCCGCGAGCACGGTTTCGAAGCGGTGCTGACACGCGCCGACCATCCGTCGGGCACCGACCGGCTCGCGGAAGTCGCCGCGACGTTCGGGTGGAGCGACGACACCGTCGTCGTCAACGTGCAGGGCGACGAACCACTGATCGACCCGGCGCTCGTGCGCGACGTAGCGTCGCACCTCGCCGCGCATCCGGACTGCGCGATCGCGACCGCGGCGCACCCGATCCACGCCGCCGCCGACGTGTTCAACCCGAACATCGTGAAGGTCGCGCTCGACGCGCGCAACGTCGCGATGTACTTCTCGCGCGCGCCGATTCCGTGGAGCCGCGATGCGTACCAGCCGCACTGGCCCGACGTTGCGGCCATGCCGGCACCGGCCTTTCCGGTCCATCGTCACATCGGCCTCTACGCGTATCGCGCGCGTTTTCTGCGCACCTATCCGTCGCTCGCGCAGGCGCCGATCGAGCAGGCCGAGCAACTCGAACAGCTGCGCGCGATGTGGCACGGCGAGCGCATCGCGGTGCTGATCACCGAACATGCGCCCGAAGCCGGCATCGACACGCCGGCCGATCTCGCACGCGTGCAGGCCCTTTTTCGGCCGGGTTCAAAATAACCCGTGGCATAATCAGGCGATTGTGCGAGCCGTCCGCGACCCGCGCGTCCTCGCTTGACCCCGCCACGGCCCGCCCCGGCAGCCGCGCGTCGCTTTTCGCCGACGCGCCGCATCAGACCGGTCCGCCGCGCGCAAGGCAAGCCCCGCGCACGCTGTCGCCGACACTTTTACGTCTCGCCACACGAATCTACATACTGGAGATATCACCATGCGTTTGATCCTGTTGGGCGCGCCCGGCGCGGGAAAGGGCACCCAGGCAAACTTCATCAAGGAAAAGTTCGGCATCCCGCAAATCTCGACGGGCGACATGCTGCGCGCGGCCGTCAAGGCCGGCACGCCGCTCGGCATCGAGGCGAAGCGTTTCATGGACGAAGGCAAGCTCGTGACGGACGACCTGATCATCGGTCTCGTGAAGGAGCGCCTGAAGGAAGCCGATTGTGCGAACGGCTATCTGTTCGATGGCTTCCCGCGCACGATCGCGCAGGCTGACGCGATGAAGGACGCCGGCGTCGCGATCGATTACGTGCTCGAAATCGACGTCCCGTTCTCGGAGATCGTCGAGCGCATGAGCGGCCGCCGCACGCATCCGGCGTCGGGCCGCACGTACCACGTCAAGTTCAACCCGCCGAAGGTCGAGGGCGTGGACGACGTGACGGGCGAACCGCTGATCCAGCGCGACGACGACAAGGAAGAAACCGTCAAGAAGCGTCTCGAAGTGTACGAAGCGCAGACCAAGCCGCTGATCAAGTACTACGGCGACTGGGCGCAGCGCGGCGAGGAAAATGGCCTGAAGGCCCCGCAGTATCGCAAGATCTCGGGCCTCGGGAGCGTCGACGAAATCCGCGAGCGTGCGTTCGACGCACTGAAGTAAGCACAGCGTCGTGCACCGCGAGCCGCCCTTCCGGGCGGCTTTTTTTTCGTCTGCTGCAGCCGTTTCGTCTGACCTGGGTTCGCACGACCGTGCCGCACTGGCCGGCGCGCGACGGCGCCCCGTACAATCGATCGAACGCGTGCGCCGTGTGGATCGGCGCACCGGCCTTTCCTCCGATCGACCGGCATCGGACCCAAAACCAAGGAGACAGTGATGGAGATTCGCGGCAACGTCTTTCTGATCACGGGCGGCGCATCGGGCCTCGGCGCCGGAACGGCCCGCATGCTCGCGCAGGCCGGCGGCAAGGTCGTGCTCGCCGACCTGAACGAGGCGGCCGGCACGGCGCTCGCGACCGAGCTGGGCGGCCTGTTCGTGCGCTGCGACGTGTCGAGCGAGGCCGATGCGCAGGCGGCCGTCGACGCCGCGACGCGCGCGGGCACGCTGCGCGGCCTCGTGAACTGCGCGGGCATCGCGCCCGCCGCGAAAACCGTCGGCAAGGACGGCGCGCATCCGCTCGACGTATTCGCGAAAACGATCAATGTGAACCTGGTCGGCACCTTCAACATGATCCGGCTCGCGGCCGCTGCGATGGCGGCGACCGCGCCGAACGACGGCGGCGAGCGCGGCGTGATCGTCAGCACCGCGTCGGTCGCGGCCTACGACGGACAGATCGGCCAGGCCGCGTACGCGGCGTCGAAGGCCGGCGTCGCGGGCATGACGCTGCCGATTGCACGCGACCTGTCGCGCAGCGGCATCCGCGTGATGACGATCGCGCCCGGGCTGTTCGAGACGCCGATGCTGCTCGGCATGCCGAAGGACGTGCAGGACGCGCTCGGCGCGATGGTGCCGTTCCCGCCGCGGCTCGGCAAACCGGACGAATACGCGATGCTGGTGCGCCAGATCGTCGAAAACCCGATGCTCAACGGCGAAGTAATCCGCCTCGACGGCGCGATCCGGATGCAGCCGAAGTAAGGGCCACGCAATTGCTAATGAAAAACGCCCGCGATGCGGGCGTTTTCACGTTCGGCGTTTCGGCGCCACCGCGACGGCTCAGTCCTCGTCGTCGCGTTGCATCCGCTGCCGCAACTCGGTCACCTGCGATTCGACGACGGTCGCGTCGTCCGCATCGGGCCGCTCGCCGAGATACTGCTCGAGATCCTCGAGCGCCGGGCGCAGATAGTCGAGCCGCGCATAGGCGAAGCCGCGGTCGCGCACCTCGTCGAGCTGTTCCGGCAGCAGGATCACGAGCCGCTGCTGCACGGCAAGCAGCCGCTGCCAGCGTTCCGTCTGCAGGTAGATCGTCTTCAGGTTGCGCAGCATCCGCGCGATGATCTCGCGGCTCGTGGCCGGCTGCAGCAGCGCGCGCAACGCGCTGTCGACCGCGCCCGCCGCACGCGCGACGTACGGCTCGAGCATCTCGACCATCTCGGCTTCGGACAGCGAATGACCGTTGGTCGGATCGATGATCAGGTCGCCGTCCGGCAGCGTCACGCGCAGCAGGAAGTGGCCGGGAAACGACACGCCGCGCGCCGGCACGCCGATCTGCTCGGCGAGCTCCAGGTACAGCACCGACAGCGAGATCGGAATCCCGCGCCGCCGCTTCAGCACCGCGTTCAGGTGGCTGTTATCGGGGTCGTAGTAATCGTTGTGATTGCACGCGAAGCCGAGTTCGCGGAAGAAGAACTCGTTCAGCGCGGCGACGCGGCCCTTCAGGTCCGCATCGTCGGCGAGCCGGCGGCGCAGCCGCGCGGCCAGCATGTCGATTTCGGCCAGCGTGCCCTGCAGGTCGAGGTCGGGATACGCGTCCTGTGCGAGCGACAGCGCGGTTTCCGTGACGGGCAGACTGTCGTCGTCCGCCACGAGCGTGCTGAAGTAGTCGAGGACGCGGGTCATTGCGGTCGTCACTTGGCGCGCCTTCTGAAGTAAGCGTATTTGAAGCCCATCACCCACAACATACCGAAATATAGTGCAGCGAACAGCACCAGGCACGCCGCCATCAGCGCGATTCGATCGAGCGGCTGCGCACGCATGCCGGTCCAGTCGAAGCTGATCGCGCACCAGTGCATCAGGCCCGCGAGCACGAGCGCCGCGCCGATCAGTTGCATGAAGAAGCGCAGCCAGCCCGGCGACGGCTGGTAGATGCCGCGCTTGCGCAGCCCGAGGAACAACAGCAGCGAGTTCAGACATGCGCCGACGCCGATGCTCAGCGTGAGGCCCGCATGGCCGATCAGCGGCACGAACACATAGTTTGAGATCTGCGTGACGATCAGCACGCCGATCGCGATCTTCACGGGCGTCTTGATGTCCTGCTTCGCGTAGAAGCCCGGCGCGAGGATCTTGATCAGGATGATGCCGACAAGGCCGATCCCGTAGGTCGCGAGCGCGCGTGCGACCATCGTGACCGTATGCGCGTCGAACTTGCCGTAGTTGAACAGCGTCGCGGTGAGCGGCGTCGCGAAGAAGAACAGCGCGAGCGCGCTCGGCGCCGCGAGCAGGAACGTGACGCGCAGCCCCCAGTCGAGCAGTGCCGAATACTCGCGCGAATCGGCGTCGACGTGCGCCTTCGACAGGCTCGGCAGCAGGATCGTGCCGAGCGCGACGCCGAGCAGCGCGGTCGGGAATTCCATCAGGCGGTCGGCGTAGTTGATCCACGACACGGCGCCCTGCCCGAGCCGCGACGCGATGTTCGTGTTGATGATCAGCGACAATTGCGCGACCGACACCGCAAACGTCGCGGGCACCATCTTCGCGAGCACGCGCTTCACGCCGGGATGACGCAGCGCGCGCACCGGGTTGAGGCCGATCAGCGGCACCATGTCGATCTTCTTCAGCCCCGGCAGCTGCACGATGAACTGCAGCACGCCGCCGACGATGACGGCCCATGCGAGCGCGTAGACCGGCACCTTCAGGTGCGGCGCGACGAACACGGCCGCGGCGATGAACGCGACGTTGAGCAGCACCGGCGCGAACGCCGGCAGCGAGAAGCTCTTGTAGGTATTCAGCACGCCGGACGCGAGCGTCGTCAGCGAGATGAACACGATGTACGGGAACATGATCCGCGTCATCGTGACCGCGAGCGGGAACGCCTGCCCGTCGGTATGCAGGCCGGACGCGACCGCGAACACGACCCACGACGCGCCGGCGATCCCGAGGACCGACAGCACGGCGAGCGCCCAGGCGAGCACGGTCGACATCGCGTCGACGAGCGCCTTGGTCGCATCGTGCCCCTGCTGGTTCTTGAACTCGGCCAGGATCGGCACGAACGCCTGCGAGAACGCGCCTTCGGCGGACAGGCGGCGTAGCAGGTTCGGGATGCGGAAAGCGACGTAGAACGCGTCGGTGTATTGACTGGCGCCGAACGCACGGGCGATCAGCGTCTCGCGGGCCAGTCCGGTCACGCGCGACAGCAGCGTGAAGCCGCTGACCGTCAGCAGGGCTCGGAATAGATTCATGGGGCGCTTATTATACGGACGTTGCGTGTCCCGGCACGGACGGATGCCGAAAAGGGCCCATGTCGCCGGCGCCCCCGTCCGGCCGACGTCACGTTGACCTTGCCACGCGCTTGATTTTGTTGCTATAATCGCCGGTTTCTGAGCCTGTTACATGCACGGCGCCTGTCGTTTTCATGTCTCGGCCTCGGTTAAAATCACCGTTTTTTATGCGCCCCTGGGCAATCGTTCTCAGGGGACGGATCGAAAAGCAGCGCTTGGCCGTCAGGCTCCAAGCTCTGGAAACAGGACAGGATAAGGAACCGTCATGGCTAACTCCGCACAAGCACGCAAGCGCGCCCGCCAAGCCGCGAAGGCAAATTCGCACAACTCGGCGCTGCGCTCGAAATTCCGTACCGCGATCAAGTCGGTTCGCAAGGCTGTTGAAGCCGGCGACCAGGCAAAGGCTGCCGAGCTGTTCAAGGCTGCCGTGAAGACGATCGACACGATCGCCGACAAGAAGATCGTTCACAAGAACAAGGCCGCTCGCAGCAAGAGCCGCCTCGCCGCAGCCGTCAAGGGTCTGCAGGCAGCAGCGTAAATCCGGTGCGCCCGCTCTCGCGGGCGTTCCTGTTTCCTGCGATCGCAAAAAAGCCCGCCTAGGCGGGCTTTTTGTCGTGCGTCGCCTGCGCATCGCGCCGGGCGACCGTCAGACGCGGGCGCGGGATGCTCCCCTCGCCCGCCCACAACTCACTTCTTCTCGTTGTAGTCCGGCAACTCGCACGCCTCGGTGACGACGAGGTTGTTGTCCTTCGCAAAGTTCAGCACGAAATCGAACGCCATTGGCTCGATGTCGCGCAGCCGGGAATCGAGGATCACGCATTTCAGGTCGCCGAGCATCGTCGGGCGCACGTACAGCGAATATTTCAGGCGCGCGTTCGGCCCGCTCGCACCCGGCCCGAAACAGGCCATCACGCCGGCCAGACGCTCCGACCAGTCGCTCGGGCGAAACTTTTTCCCGTCTTTCGTGATGCCCTGGATGAAGAATTCGGTCGGAGGGGTTTCAGCCATGTGGTTACCCAAGTGACGGCCCGGCGATGTCCAGGCGACGGCGCCTGGATACGCGAACACAAAGCTGGAGTGGACGGCGACACATGCGCTCCGATATCCCGAAAACAGGACGTCGCTGCGTGCCGCCGGCGCGCCGCACCGGATTTGTGCAGCGCATGGCTTGTGTCCGGCAGAGCGCGAAGAGCCTTGCCTGCCGGGCTGGAGAAAACTTTTGGATTATACCGCAGCGCGACATCGCGCGTCGTCTCGCGGCCCCTCTTCCGGCATCCTCCCGTGCGCGCGACGATCCCGCCCCGGTTTTCGGTGCGGCTCGTCAAAGCACAGAAAATCCTTTATGCTGCTTTGAGTTATCCACACCCGACGGCGGCGCCGTCCGGCCCCGCTGCCGGTTCAGACCCGCCGTATTTCGTTTCATGACCGCCAAAACCATTCGTCACTACCTGCAGTTCAAGGATTTCTCGCTGGAAGACTACGAGTACGTGCTCGAACGCACGGGTATCCTGAAGCGCAAGTTCAAGAACTACGAGACCTATCACCCGCTGCACGACCGCACGCTCGCGATGATCTTCGAGAAGAGCTCGACGCGCACGCGCCTGTCGTTCGAAGCCGGCATCTTCCAGCTCGGCGGCCACGCGGTGTTCATGAGCACGCGCGACACGCAGCTCGGCCGCGGCGAGCCGGTCGAGGATTCCGCGCAGGTCATCTCGCGGATGGTCGACATCATCATGATCCGCACGTTCGAGCAGGACGTGATCACGCGCTTCGCGGAAAACTCCCGCGTGCCGGTGATCAACGGCCTGACCAACGAATACCACCCGTGCCAGGTGCTCGCCGACATCTTCACGTACTACGAGCACCGAGGCCCGATCGCCGGCAAGACGGTCGCTTGGGTCGGCGATGCGAACAACATGCTGTACACGTGGATCGAAGCCGCGCAGATCCTCGGCTTCAAGCTGCGCCTGTCGACGCCGCCGGGCTATGCGCTCGACATGAAGCTCGTGTCGCCGGACAGCGCGCCGTTCTACGAGGTGTTCGACGATCCGAACGAAGCGTGCAAGGGCGCCGATCTCGTGACGACCGACGTGTGGACGAGCATGGGTTTCGAAGCCGAGAACGAAGCGCGCAAGCAGGCATTTGCCGACTGGTGCGTCGACGAGGAAATGATGGGCCACGCAAACGCGGACGCGCTCTTCATGCACTGCCTGCCCGCGCACCGCGGCGAGGAAGTGACGGCCGGCGTGATCGACGGCCCGCAGAGCGTCGTGTGGGACGAGGCGGAAAACCGCCTGCACGTGCAGAAGGCGCTGATGGAGTTCCTGCTGCTCGGCCGCCTCAAGCACTGATCGCAGCACCCGCGCGCCGCCGGCACCGGGCGGCATGCGAAAAAAAGCGCCGATTGTCGATCGGCGCTTTTTGTTTGTACGGGGCGAAAGCGAATGAAATGCGCGGTACGAAGCGCCGCGTTACAGGCACACCGGCTCGGGTTCGAGCTCGACGCCGAACCGCTCGCGCACGTCGTCCTGGATCGCGCGCGCCAGCGCGAGGACCTCGGCGCCCGTCGCGCCGCCGCGATTCACCAGCACGAGCGCCTGCCGGTCGTGCACGGCCGCCGCGCCGAGCGCGCGCCCCTTCCAGCCGCAGCGGTCGATCAGCCAGCCGGCCGCGAGCTTCACGTGCCCGTCCGGCTGCGGATACGACACGACTTCGGGCACGCGCGCGCGCAGCGCGTCGAACTGCGCGGCGTCGATCACCGGATTCTTGAAGAAACTGCCCGCGTTGCCGAGCACGAGCGGATCGGGCAGCTTCGCGCGGCGGATCGCGACGACCGCGTCGAACACGTCGCGCGGCGTTGCCGCGTCCGGCGCGATGCCGCGCGCATCGAGCTCGCGCGTGACATCGGCGTAGCCGAGCCGCGGCGTCCAGCGCTTGGGCAGCCGGAACGTCACCGCCACGATTGCGAAGCGGCCGCGCCCTTCCCGCTTGAAGACGCTGTCGCGATAGCCGAACGCGCAGCGCGCGGCGTCGAAGCGCTCGCTGCGCCCCGTCGCGAGCTCGACGGCGACCAGCGAGTCGAAATACGTCTTCATCTCGAGGCCGTACGCGCCGATGTTCTGGATCGGCGCGGCGCCGACGGTGCCCGGAATCAGCGCAAGGTTCTCGAGGCCAGGCATCCCGTGCTCGAGCGTCCACGCGACGAACGCGTGCCAGATCTCGCCGCCGCCGGCCTCGACGTACCATGCGTCGTCGTCCTCGCGCACGACGCGGCGGCCGGCGATCTCGTCGAGCAGCACGACGCCGTCGAAATCGCGCGTGAACACGACGTTGCTGCCGCCGCCGAGCACGAGCCGCGGCAGCGACGCGACGCGCGGGTCGCGGTGCAGCGCCTCGAACTGCGCCGCCTGCGTGATGCGCGCGGCAAAGCGCGCCTTCGCGGCGATGCCGAACGTATTGTGCGCGGCAAGCGGATGGTCGGGGAGCAGCGACAGGGCGGAATCGTCAGGAGGCATCGGCATTCGCGGTCACGTCCGCCGGGCGGGCTCACGGCCGGCCTTGGGCAAACGGAGGGGCATCGGTAAAATGGCAAACAGTCCGCAATTATAGCGAGTGCCCGCGCGCGAGCCGGGCGCCCGCATCTCAAGGGAGAATGCCATGCCATCGTTCGACGTCGTTTCCGAAGCGAACATGATCGAAGTGAAGAACGCCATCGAGCAGTCGAACAAGGAAATTTCGACGCGTTTCGACTTCAAGGGCTCCGACGCGCGCGTCGAGCAGAAGGAGCGCGAGCTGACGCTGTTCGCCGACGACGATTTCAAGCTCGGCCAGGTCAAGGACGTGCTGATCAACAAGCTCGCGAAGCGCAACGTCGACGTGCGCTTCCTCGACTACGGCAAGGTCGAGAAGATCGGCGGCGACAAGGTCAAGCAGATCGTCACCGTGAAGAAGGGCGTGACCGGCGACCTCGCAAAGAAGATCGTCAGGCTCGTGAAAGACAGCAAGATCAAGGTGCAAGCGAGCATCCAGGGCGACGCGGTGCGCGTGGCCGGCACGAAGCGCGACGACCTGCAGAGCGTGATCGCGATGCTGCGCAAGGACGTGACCGACACCCCGCTCGACTTCAACAACTTCCGCGACTGATCGACGCCGTCGACCGCGCAGTCGACCGATCACGCCGCGCCGCCGGGCCCCGCACGCAGGGCGCCCCGGCGGGCGGCAGCAGTCATCCCCTTCCTCAGACCTTCCCGCCGTCCTGCGCACCGCCGTCGGACGCGACCTTCTTCTTGTCGCCGATCCGGCTTTCCTGCCCCGCCAGCAGCTTCGAGATGTTGCCGCGGTGACGCCACACGAGCAGCACGCTCATCGCGAGCACGGCCCACGCGACCGGGTTGTGGCCGGTGCCGAACAGGAACACGTCGAACACCGGTGCGAACACGGCCGCCACCAGCGCCGCGAGCGACGAATAGCGGAAGAAGAACGCGACGATCAACCAGGTCAGCGCGGTCGCCAGGCCGAGCACCGGATGCACGGCGAGCAGCACGCCGGCCGCGGTCGCGACGCCCTTACCGCCCTGAAAGCGGAAGAACACCGGATACAGGTGGCCGATGAACACGGCGATCGCGACCCACGCGACGGCGACGTCGGACAGCCCGAAGTGCCGCGCGAGCCAGACGGCGAGCCAGCCCTTGAACGCATCGCCGACGAGCGTCAGGATCGCGGCCTTCTTGTTGCCGCTGCGCAGCACATTGGTCGCGCCGGGATTCTTCGACCCATACGAACGGGGATCGGCCAGGCCCATCGCGGCGCTGACGACGACGGCAAACGACACCGAACCGATCAGGTAGGCAACAAGTGCGGCGAGCAGGATCTGCATGCGGAGAACTCTTCTTTCAACGTATCGGTGAAGGGGCGGCCGGGCACGGCATGCCGGCCGGTTGCGGCGGGCGCCGTCGCGGCGAACCGCCGGCAGGCCGTGGCGGCCGGCCGTACGAGCCGACCGGCCGAAACGGCGCTCATTCTACCGAACGAGCACGGCCTGCCACGAAGGTGAAACCCTCAGTCGACGCTCGCGCACTGCACGGGCGTCGCGCCGAGCAGCGTCGTGAGCACCGCCGGCGCGAGGCTGACGAGATAGCCGCGGCGGCCGCCGTTCAGGTAGATCGTCGGCAATTCGAGGATGGTCGACTCGACGTACACGGGCATCGTCTTGCGCGTGCCGAACGGCGACGTGCCGCCGACCAGATAGCCGGAATGGCGGTTCGCGACATCGGGCTTGCACGGCTCGACACGCTTCGCGCCGATCTGCCGCGCGAGGTTCTTGGTCGACACCGTGCGATCGCCGTGCATCAGCACGATCAGCGGCTTCGCGTGCTCGTCCTCCATCACGAGCGTCTTCACGACGCTGTGTTCGTCGACGCCGAGCTGGCGCGCCGACTCGCCGGTGCCGCCATGCTCGACGTAATCGTACGGATGCTCGCCGAAGGCGACGCCGTGGCGGCGCAGCAGCTGGGTCGCGGGTGTCTCGGACACGTGTCTGGATTTGCTCATGGCGGCATTTTAATGGCGAACGACCGCCGGGCGGGCGTCGACACACGACCGCACCGTCCCGTGTTCGGGGCGGCATGCCGCGCACCGGCGGTATACTCGCGGCCCTTTTGCACCGGTGCGCCGGGCGAGCCCCCGTCGCCGCGGCGCGCCCGTCCATCATCATTGCGCACATCGCGAAGTGCTATTGCCCGATTGGCCGATTGTGGCGCGCCCGCCGTCATGGCACGATCGTTCGCAAAACTTGCCGCGCCGCCGCCCGGCCCTTCTTCTGGAGACGCCATGTCCTCGCCTGTCCGTTCATCCGCGCCGCTCGACGTTCCGGCGTTGCTCGCCGCCTTGCCCGCGCGCATCGCCGACGTGCCCGCCCGCTGGGCTGCGCAAGCGCCTGCGCATCCGGCGCTGATCGAGGACGCGCGCCGCCTGTCGTACGGCGAGCTGTCGCGAGCGGTCGATGCAGCCGCCGAGCGGCTCGCGCGCCTCGGCGTGCACGGCGGCGATCGCGTGATGATCGTCGCGGAAAACAGCATCGCGCAGATCGTGCTGCTGTTCGCGGCGGCGCGCGTCGACGCATGGGCGCTCGTGTCGAACGCGCGGCTGTCGGCCGGCGAACTCGATGCGATCGCCGCGCATGCGCGGCCGAAGCTGATCGCATTCGCGACGGAGGCATCGCCCGATGCGCGCGCACACGCGGTGCGCCACGACGCGACGCCGGCCGACGCGCTGCCGGTCGACATCGGCGCGTGGTCGTACCGCGTCGACCCGAGCGCGCCCGACGAACCGGTGGCGGCCGATGGCGCCGCGCAATGCGCGGCGCTGATCTACACGACCGGCACGACGGGTTCGCCGAAAGGCGTGATGCTGTCGCACCGCAACCTGCTGTTCATCGCGGCGACGTCGAGCGCGCTGCGCCGCGTGTCGCCGGACGACCTCGTCTACACGGTGCTGCCCGTGTCGCACGTGTACGGGCTTGCGTCGGTCTGCCTCGGTAGCCTGTACGCGGGCGCGACGCTGCGGCTCGCGCCGCGCTTCTCGCCGGAGGCCGTGCGCGTTGCGCTTGCCGACGAAGGCGTGACGATCTTCCAGGGCGTGCCCGCGATGCACGCGAAGCTGCTCGAACACCTGCATACGCACGCGCACGCGTGGCGCGCGCCGCGGCTGCGTTTCGCGTATTCGGGCGGCTCGCCGCTCGACGCCGATCTCAAGGCGCGCGTCGAGCGCGTGTACGGCGTGCCGCTGCACAACGGCTACGGAATGACCGAGAGCAGCCCGACGATCACGCAGACGCCGCTCGACGCGCCGCGTGCCGACTGCTCGGTCGGCATGCCGATCCCGGGCGTCGAGATGCGGATCGTCGCGCCGGACGGCGCCGACGTGCCGCAGGGCGAAGTGGGTGAAATCCGCGTGCGCGGGCCGAACGTGATGCTCGGCTACTACCGCAACGCGGAGGCCACGCGCGCGGCCGTGTCGCCCGACGGCTGGTTGAGCACCGGCGATCTCGCGCGTCAGGAAGCCGACGGCTCGGTGACGATCGCGGGCCGCAGCAAGGAGTTGATCATCCGCTCGGGCTTCAACGTGTATCCGGTCGAAGTCGAACAGGTGCTGAACGCGCACCCGGACGTCGTGCAGGCGGCCGTCGTCGGACGCGCGGTCGAGGGCAACGAGGAAGTGCTCGCATTCGTCGAACTGGTGCCGGGCGCGACCGCGACCGAGGCCGCGCTGCAGGCGTGGTGCGCGGAACGGCTCGCGCCTTACAAGCGGCCCGCGCACATCCGCGTGCTCGATGCGCTGCCCGCCGCATCGACGGGCAAGGTGCTGAAGCACAAGCTGCGCGAACTCGCGTGACGCGCGGGCTGCATCCCGCGTGTGGCCCGCGCGCGCCGCGCTAGCCGCGCGGGTGGTGTTGCGCGTGCAGCGTCTTCAGCCGCTCGCGCGCGACGTGCGTGTAGATCTGCGTGGTCGAGATGTCGCTGTGGCCGAGCAGCAACTGCACGACGCGCAGGTCGGCGCCGTGGTTCAGCAAATGCGTCGCGAATGCGTGCCGCAGCGTATGCGGCGACAGGTGCGCGCGCACGTCGGCCTGCTGCGCATGGCGCTTGATGATGTTCCAGAACTGCTGGCGCGTCATCCCGTCGCCGCGTCCGGTCACGAACAGCGCGTCGGCCGCGCGCGCGCCGAGCAGCGCGGGCCGCGCGTCGCGCAGGTAGCGCTCGATCCAGCCGTGCGCGACTTCGCCGAACGGCACGAGCCGTTCCTTCGAGCCCTTGCCCATCACCCGCACGACGCCCTCGTTGAGCCCGACCTCGACGGTCTTCAGCGTGACGAGTTCGCTCACGCGCAGCCCGCTCGCGTACATCAGCTCCAGCATCGTGCGATCGCGCAGGCCGAGCGGCGTGCCGATGTCGGGCGCGCCGAGCAGCGCTTCGACCTGCGCCTCGGACAGCGTCGACGGAAACCGCGCGGCCTGTTTCGCCGAGGTGATCCGCAGCGTCGGGTCCGCGCTCGCGCGATGCTCGCGTACGGCCCAGCCGTAATAGCGACGGAACACCGACAACCGCCGGTTCGACGACGTCGCCTTGCCGTCGCTGCGCGCGGCGATGTAGCCGGTCACCATCGCTTCGTCGACCGAGTCGAGCGACGCGTCGTGCGTCGCGGCCAGCCAGTGCGAAAACAGCATCAGATCGCGCCGGTACGCATCGAGCGTGTTGCGCGCGAGCCCGTGTTCGAGCCACAGCGCGTCGCAGAACACGTCGATCGACGCGCGGCTCGCGAGCAGCGCGGGCGATGCCGCGGCCTCGTCGCCATTGGCGTCGGGCGCGGGGTCGGGATCGGGGGAAAGCAAGGGTTCACTCATCAGTACGGCACGCCTTCGTGCGCCAGCAGCCAGCGCTTCACTTTCTGGTAATAGCCATTGTCGTCGTGGTTCGCGAAGCCGCCGAGGCCGCCTGCCGCCACGACGCGATGGCACGGAATCACGAGCGGGAAATAGTTCGCGCCGCACGCCTGGCCGACCGCGCGCGGCGCGCCGCCGATCCGCTTCGCGACCTGCCCGTAGGTCTGCACCGTGCCCGGCGGAATGTCGCTGATCACGTTCCACACGCGATGCTGGAAAGCACTGCCGACGTCGGCGAGCGGCAGGTCGAAACGCGCCGACGCGCGCTCGAAATAACGTTCGATCTGCTTGACCGCGCGCGTCGCGAGCGGCGAGTCCGGATCGACCGATTTGACCGACTCGGGCAGATAGACGATCTCGCGCACCACCGCGGCATCGGTGCGAATGCCGACCTTGCCGAACGGTGCGTCGATGACTGCGTTGAACATGAGCTTCTCCTCACCGGTGAAACGCGCGGCGCCGCCGCGCGCCGACGACACTTTACGCCGCCTTCATGCGGCACGCAGCGCCCATTCGACATGCTCGCGCACGACCGGCGACGGATCGTCGGCCCGTGCACGCAACGCGGCGACGATCGCGTCGCGCGCATCGGGCGCGAGCCGGTCGGCCGGTGCGCGCAACGCATTGCCCAGCCCGACCGCGAGATTGCGCAGCCAGCTTTCGTATCCGATGCGCCGGATCGCGCTGCCTTGCATCCGCGTGTCGAACGCGTCGGCATCCCAGCCGAACAGCTCGACGAGCGTCGCGCGGTCGAGCCCGTGCCGCACGTCGAAATCGGCGACGGGCGCGGCCTGCGCGAACTTGTTCCACGGGCACACGAGCTGGCAGTCGTCGCAGCCGTATACGCGGTTGCCGATCATCGGCCGCAGCGGCTCCGGAATGCTGCCTTTCAGTTCGATCGTCAGGTAGGAAATGCAACGGCGCGCGTCGACGCGATACGGTTCGACGATCGCGCCGGTCGGGCACGCGCCGATGCAGCGCGTGCAACTGCCGCAGTGCGCGCCGGGCGTCTCGGGCGCGACGTCGGGCGCGGTTTGCGCGTCGGTCGGCAGCGGCACGTCGACATAGATTTCGCCGAGGAAGAACAGCGAACCCGCGTCGCGCTGCAGCAACAACGTGTGCTTGCCGCGCCAGCCGACGCCGGCCTTCTGCGCGAGCTCGACCTCGAGCACCGGCGCCGAGTCGGTGAACACGCGGTAGCCGAATGCGCCGATCTCGCGCTCGATGCGCTCCGCGAGCGTCTGCAACCGGTTGCGCAGCACCTTGTGATAGTCGCGGCCGCGCGCGTAGATCGACACGACGGCCGCCTGCGGATCGTCGAGACGCGCGCGCTCGCGTGCGCGCCAGTCGTGCGGCACGAGCGCACCGGATGACGCGTCGGGTGCGTCGACGGCGAGCGTTTCGGCCGGCAGATAGGCGAGTCGCGCCGAGATCACGCGTCGCGTACCGGCCACAAGTTCGGCCGGCCGCGCGCGTTTCATCCCGTGTTTCGCCATATAATCCATTTCGCCGTGGTACCCGGCTTCCAGCCAGGCGGCGAGGCCCGCTTCGGCATCCGAGAGATCGGTATCGCTGATGCCGATCGCCCCGAAACCCAATTCGCGCCCCCACGCCCTGATGCGCGCGGCGAGCGCTGTCAACGTCGCATCATCGAGCGCGCATGGCGTCGCGCCTTCGGCACGTGTCGAAGGTCTGTCGGATGCGGCGAGTTCCGGTAATCGGTTCATCGCACTATTTTACGAGAATGCCAGCCACGCCCCATACGCCTCATGCCGACACGCTGCCCGTCCCGCTCGCGGAGCGCGTGATCGCACTCGCCGACGAAGCGGCGACCGAGGCCTTCGGCACCCGCTTCGCGCACGCGCTCGACGCGGCACGCAGCGAACTCGCCCATGAACACGCGTTCGACGGGTTGCAGATCCAGCTGATCGGCGACCTCGGCGCGGGCAAAACGACCCTCGTGCGCGCGATCCTGCGCGGCCTCGGCCACCCGGGGCGCGTGCGCAGCCCGACCTACACGCTCGTCGAACCATACGCATTCGCACGCGACGATGGGGAACTTGAGGTCTATCACTTCGATCTGTATCGATTCAACGATCCGGCCGAATGGTCCGACGCCGGCTTTCGCGAATATTTCAATTCCAGCGCGATCTGCCTCGTCGAATGGCCGCAACAGGCGGGCACCCTGCTCGGCGTGCCCGATCTGGTTTTCTCGCTCGACGTGGATGGCGACGGCCGCGCCCTCACCGTCCGGGCGTTCAGCGCTTCAGGAAAGGCATGTCTCGAAAGATGTTGATCAAACCGTTCCGCTCGATCGAATCGGCGGCCACCGCGACGCACAACTGGCGGCGCCGTCAGATCCTGCGCGCGGGCGCGTCGACGCTGGTGCTCGGTCTCGCCGTGCCGCGGCTCGCGCACGCGTCGTCGGTGCTCGGCGTGCGCGTGTGGCCCGCGCGCGATTACACGCGCGTCACGATCGAATCCGACCAGCCGCTGCAGAATAGCCAACAGCTGTTGCAGGGTCCCGACCGGCTCGTCGTCGACCTGAACGGGCTCGATCTCGACCAGGCGCTGCGCGACCTCGTGTCGAAGATCGCGCCGAACGATCCGCAGATCCAGTCGGTGCGCGTCGGCCAGTATCAACCGCACGTCGTGCGGATGGTGTTCGACCTGAAAGGCTCGGTGAAGCCGCAGGTGTTCACGCTGCCGCCGGTCGGCACCTACAAGTACCGGCTCGTGTTCGACCTGTATCCGGCCGTCGCGCCCGATCCGCTGACCGACCTGATCGCGCAGACGGAGCGCAAGGAGCAGGCGCTCAACGACAGCGCGCGCGCGCAGCAGGTGCAGCCGCCGACCGCGCTCGCGGGCCCCGCCGCGCCGCCACCCGCCGCGGGCGACAACAGCGACGCATTCTTCCAGCGCTTCGCGCAGAACACGCCGACCACCCCGCGCACGCCGCCGGCCGCCGCGACACCTTCGGCGCCCGCGAAGCCGGCCGTCAAGCCGCCGCCCGTCATCGCACGCCGCGACGACAGCGAAGACGACGGCGACACCTACAAGTTCACCGCGCCGAAATCGGGCAAGGGCGGCACCGTGCGCCTGCTGACGGTCGCGATCGATCCGGGCCACGGCGGCGAGGATCCGGGCGCGATCGGCGGCGGCGGCACGTACGAGAAACACATCGCGCTCGACATCGCTAAGAAGCTGCGCGCGAAGATCGACGGCGCGCCGAACATGCGCGCGATGATGACGCGCGACGCGGATTTCTTCGTGCCGCTGAACGTGCGCGTGCAGAAGGCGCGCCGCGTCGGCGCCGACCTGTTCGTGTCGATCCACGCCGATGCATTCACGACACCGTCCGCGCGCGGCTCGTCGGTGTTCGCGCTGTCCGATCACGGTGCGTCGAGCGCCGCCGCACGCTGGCTCGCGAACAAGGAGAACTCGTCCGACCTGATCGGCGGCATCAACATCAAGACACAGGACGCGGCAGTCAGCCGCGCGCTGTTCGACATGTCGACGACCGCGCAGATCCGCGATTCGCTGCGCTACGGCAACTACGTGCTGAAGGAAGTCGGTGGCATCAACAAGCTGCACAAGGGCTCGGTCGAGCAGGCCGGGTTCGCGGTGCTGAAGGCACCCGACATTCCGTCGATCCTCGTCGAGACCGCGTTCATCAGCAACCCTGACGAAGAACGCCGGCTCAACGACGACAGCTATCGCGACGAGATGGCCGACGCGATCTTCCGCGGCATCAAGCGTTACTTCGCCGCGAATCCGCCGCTCGCGAAGAACCGGATGGCCTGACCGGCCGCCCTTCCCCGCCGCCGGCACGCGCTGCGTGCCGGCGCGTCACGACGCCGCGAAGCGGCGCACCAGCTTTCCACCGAACACGTTCACCGCGAGCCCGCCCATCACGAGCGCGGCGCCGATCAGTTGCGCGTCCGTCAGATGCTCGTCGAGCAGCAGCGCCGACGACGCCAGCCCGACGACCGGCACCAGCAGCGAGAACTGCGCGACCTGCGCGGCCGGATAGCGCGACATCAGGCGGCTCCACAGGCCGTAGCCGACGAGCGTCGCGACGAACGCGAGATAGACGACCGCGAAGATCGACGCGCCGTCGAGCCCGGCCAGCACGGCGCCGATCCGCTGCGGCCCCTCGAACCAGAGCGACAGCAGGAAGAACGGCACGGGCGGCACGAGGCTCGCCCACACGACGAGCGACACCAGATTGGCCTTGCCGACCTTCTTCGTGACGATATTGCCGAACGCCCACATCGCCGCCGAGCAGATGGTCAGCAGGAAGCCCGCGAGCGTCATCGCGCGGCCGCCCTGCGCCGCGATCACCACGAGCCCGCCCGCGGCGATCGCGAGCCCGATCAGGTTCTGCACGCGCAGCCGCTCGCCGAGGAACAGCATCGCGAACACGAGCGTGAAAAACGCCTGCGACTGCAGCACGAGCGACGCGAGGCCGGCCGGCATGCCGACGTACATGCCGGTGAACAGGAACGCGAACTGGCCGAGCTGGATCGTCGTGCCGTACAGGATCAGCATCCGCCACGGAATCTGCGGCCGGCGCACGAAGAACACCGCGGGCACCGCCGCGAGCGTGAAGCGCAGCGCGCCGAGCAGCATCGGCGGCATGCCGTGCAGGCCGACCTTGATCACGACGAAGTTCACGCCCCACGCCAGGATCACGACCAGCGCGAGCAGCAAGTCCTTCGGGGCCATCATCGGCGTCTCCTCAATTGTCGGATGGTTTCCTGAAGCCGCTCAGTCTACCCAATTTCGCCGTGCGGCCCGATACCCGCGCGGCGCGCATGGAATCGGCGACGGGCAACGACATGGCGGCCGCACGACGCGTGCCCGCACGTCCGCATCGCGGGGGAAAGCATTGCGCCCGCGCCCCGCCACGCACGTCGCCACCGCGCCGCCAGTACAATGACCGGCATTCCAGCCGTTGCCCACGAGGCCCGCCATGACCGATTCGATCAAAGCCCTGCTCAAGCCGCATGTTCGCGACATCGGCAACCTGCAGGTGCGCCGCACGCTGCCCGCGCTCGCCGCGCGCCTCGTCGGTCCGTTCATCTTCTTCGATCACATGGGGCCCGCAACGCTGCCGGCCGGTACCGGGCTCGACGTGCGCCCGCACCCGCACATCGGGCTCGCCACCGTCACTTATCTGTTCGACGGCGCGATCCTGCACCGCGACAGCCTCGGCTCGCTGCAGGAGATCGTGCCGGGCGACGTGAACTGGATGACGGCCGGTCGCGGCATCGTCCATTCGGAGCGCACGCCCGACGCTCAGCGCGCGAGCGGCCACACGGTGCACGGGATCCAAACCTGGGTCGCGCTGCCCGTCGCCCACGAGACCACCGAGCCGTCGTTCGAGCACCATGCGGCCGACACGCTGCCCAAGCGCGACGAGAACGGCGTGTCGCTGACGGTGATCGCCGGCGACGCGTTCGGCCTGCGCTCGCCCGTCACGACGTTCTCGCGCACGCTGTATGTGGCCGCCGAATTCGCGGCCGGCGGCCGCCTCGAACTCGACGCATCGCACGAGGAGCGCGCGGTCTACGTGGTCGACGGCGACCTCTCGATCGACGGCACGCCGGTGCCGGCCGAACAGATGGCCGTGCTCGCGCCCGGCGCCACCGTCACGCTCGCGAGCGGCGGCGGCGCACGCGCAATGCTGCTGGGCGGCGCGAAGATCGACGGCGAGCGCTTCATCGAATGGAACTTCGTCGCCAGCAGCCGCGACGCGATCGAGCGCGCGAAACAGGCGTGGACGAACCAGGAAATGGGCAAGGTGCCCGGCGAAACCGAGTGGATTCCGCTGCCCGAATCGAAGCCGCGTTGAAAAAGGGGCACGCTGCCCCCATCCTGACGACATTCGAACGGAAGAGAACGACATGGACACCACGCTTGCCACTTTCGAGAAAGACGTCATCGAGGCGTCGCTGGACACGCCCGTGCTGGTCGACTTCTGGGCGCAGTGGTGCGGGCCCTGCAAGACGCTCGGTCCGCTGCTCGAAAAGCTCGAAGCCGACTACGAAGGCCGCTGGAAGCTCGTGAAGGTGAACGTCGACGAGAACCAGGAACTCGCCGCGCACTTCCAGACGCGCAGCATCCCGCACGTGATCGCGTTCGCCGACGGGCGTCCCGTCGACCAGTTCATCGGCGTGCTGCCGGAAGGCCAGTTGCGCGCGTTCCTCGACCGGCTGCTGCCGGCGCCCGACGAAGCCGAGCGCCGCGCCGCGCAATACGCGATCGCCGAATCGCGCTACGACGATGCGCTGACCCACCTCGAAGCGGCGCTCGCGCTGAACCCCGGCTTCGACGACGCACGGCTCGACCTGATCGAATTGCTGCTCGCGAACAATCAGGTGGACGCCGCGCGCGCCGAGGCCGAGCGCCTGTCGCCGCAGACGATACAGAGCGGCGATCCGCGCTACCAGGCGATCAAGACCCGTTTCGATGCGCTCGACGCAACGGCCGACCTGCCGCCGACCGACGCGCTCGAAGCGCGCATCGCGGCGAATCCCGCCGATCTCGACGCACGCTTCGACCTCGCGCAGAGTCTGATCGCGCGACGCGCATACGAAGGTGCGCTCGAGCAGTTGCTGGAAATCGTGTTGCGCGACCGCGCGTATGGCGACGACCTCGGCCGCCGCACGATGATCTCGGTGTTCGAGCTGGCGGGCGATCGCCCCGAACTCGTCGCCGCATGGCGGCGCAAGCTGAGCATGGCGCTCAACTGACGAACGACCGGCCGGGCTGCGATGGTCTGGCCGAATCGCCTTGTCGCGGCACGGCAGGTCTGCCGCGCCGCGACATACTTCCGCGTGTCGATCTGCTCGCCGATCAGCCCGCGGCGCGCGCCGCGACTGCCCGCAGCGCATGCGCGGCGGCCGCGAAGCCGAAGCTCGCGGTCACGCATACGCTCGAACCGAACCCCGCGCAGTTGAGCCCCGCGACATGCGCGGCGGCGGACGGCTCCGCGCCGTCCTCGATGTCGCACGCGGCCGCTTCCGGATAGATCAGCGGCTCGTCCGAATACACGGCGCTCACCTTGAAACGCGCCTTCGGCCCGCGCGGAAAGCCGTGCTGCTTGCGCAACTGCGCGCGCACCTTCGAAAGCAGCGGATCCTGGATCGTCAGCGCGAGATCGTCGATGCGGATACGCGTCGGGTCAAGCTGCCCGCCCGCGCCGCCGACCGTGACGAGCGGCTGCCCTTTTGCGACGCACCACGCGATCAGCGCGACCTTCGTGCGCACGCTGTCGATCGCGTCGACCACGTAGTCGAAGCCGCCGCCGAGCAGCGCGTCGAAGTTGTCGGGTTCCGCGAAATCCTCGATCCGGTTCACACGGCACGCGGGATCGATCAGCGCGATCCGCTCGGCCATCGCGTCGACCTTCGGCTTGCCGTAATTGCCGTCGAGCGCGTGGATCTGCCGGTTCGTATTGCTTTCCGCGACGTTGTCGAGGTCGATCAGCGTCAGCGTGCCGATCGCGCTGCGCGCGAGCGCCTCGGCCGTCCACGACCCGACGCCGCCGATGCCGATCACGGCGACGTGCGCGCGTTCGAACGCGGCGAGCGCGGGGGCACCGTACAAGCGCGCGATGCCGCCGAAGCGGCGCTCGCGATCCACGTCAAGCTGGATTGTCGGGCTCGGGGTAAGATCAGAGGAACTGTGCGGGGCAGTGTCGGCAGCGGACATGGCAGCAAGGAAAACGTAAGTCGTGCAGCCCTCTATTTTGCCTGAACTCCCCGCCGACACGCGTCCCTGTGCACGCACGATTCTCGCGCGTTCGCTATACTGGCCCCAGATTGAAGCGTTTGCATAACATGACGACTCTCGCCGATCTCCGCATCAATTATTCGCGTGCTTCGCTCGACGAAGCCGATGCCGCCCCCAACCCCTTCGCCCAGTTCGATCGCTGGTTCAAGGAGGCGCTCGCCGCCAAGCTCCCCGAGCCCAACACGATGACGCTCGCCACCGTCGGCGACGACGGCCGGCCGTCGGCCCGAATCGTGCTCATCAAGGGTGTCGACGAACGCGGGTTCGTCTTCTTTACCAATTACGAAAGCCGCAAGGGCCGCGATCTCGCCGCCAATCCGCATGCGGCGCTGCTGTTCTACTGGATCGAGCTCGAGCGCCAGGTGCGCATCGAAGGCCGGATCGAGAAAACCAGCGCCGACGAAAGCGACCGCTATTTCGCGTCGCGCCCGCTCGGCTCGCGCATCGGCGCGTGGGCGTCCGAGCAGAGTGCCGTGATCGACAGCCGCGCGACGCTCGAAGCGCGCGAAAAGGCGGTGACCGAACGCTACGGCGAGAACCCGCCGCGCCCGCCGCACTGGGGCGGTTACCGCGTCGTGCCCGACGCGATCGAATTCTGGCAGGGCCGCCCGTCGCGGCTGCACGACCGCCTGCTCTATACGCGCGACGCCGCGGCAGGGTCGGGCTGGACGATCTCGCGCCTGTCGCCGTAAGCGCGGCTGCCGCAGTGCCGGCGCGCGCCGGCCGTGTCTCGTGTTGCATCCGGGCACCCGCGTCGCAAGGCGTGGGCGCCGGTCAAGATACTTGGCTGTATTCGATTCAACGAACAAACGGAGAATCCAAATGTTCTGGGAAAAGAAGCTGGCACAGTGGGCGGACGAAGTACGGGCGAAAGCGAACATACCGGCGCGACTCGTGCTGTGGAACGGCGATCAACTCGATTTCGGCACCTTCAGCGCGCCGCAGGTCACGCTGAAGGTCAACAGCGCGTCGGCGTTGCCGCTGCTGCTCGAACCGAGCCTCGACAATCTCGGCGAGGCGTACGTGAAGGGCAAGATCGACATTGAGGGCAGGCTGTCGGACATCATCAACATCAGCTACTCGCTCGCGCGCAGCACGGTCACCAGCGCAAGCAAGCTCGCGCGCGTGAAGCGCTACTTCAATCACACGAAAAACACCGACAGGAAGGCGATCCAGTATCACTACGACGTCTCGAACGCGTTCTACCAGCTGTGGCTGGACGAAAACATGGTGTACTCGTGCGCGTACTTCGAGAACGGCGACGAGGATCTCTCGACCGCTCAGATCAAGAAGATCGACCACATCCTGACCAAGATCCAGCTCGAGCCCGGCCAGCGCCTGCTCGACATCGGCTGCGGCTGGGGCGCGCTCGTGCTGCGCGCCGCGCAGAAGTTCGGCGCGACGTGCCTGGGCGTGACGCTGTCGCAGAACCAGTTCGATCTCGCGACCGCGCGCGTGAAAGCCGCCGGGCTCGAGGACAAGATCGAGATCCGCCTGCAGGACTACCGCGAGATCGAGGGACAGTTCGACCGCATCACGAGCGTCGGGATGTTCGAGCACGTCGGCCGCAAGAACCTGCCGCTCTATTTCTCGCGCGTGCACGATCTGCTCACCGACGACGGCATCGCGATGAACCACGGAATCACGTCGACTGACGCGGAAAGCGGCGAAACGGCGCTCGGCGGCGGCGAATTCATCGACCGCTACGTGTTCCCGGACGGCGAGCTGCCGCACATCAGCCTCGCGCTCGAAGCGGCGCAGCGCGGCGGGCTCGAGGCGATTGACGTCGAAAGCCTGCGGCGGCACTATGCGCGCACGCTCGAAATCTGGACCGAGAATTTCGAGGCGAAGGCGGAAGAGGCGCGCACGCTCGTTGACGACGAAAAATTCCGCATCTGGCGCGTGTATCTCGCCGGTTGCGCGTATGCGTTCGAGCACGACGACGTGTCGATCTTCCAGATCGTGTGCCGCAAGGCCGGACGCAGCGCGAAAACGCTGCCGTGGTCGCGCCGCTACATGTACGAACACACGCTGCCGCGCTAGGCGGCACTTCACGCTGGGCATGCATGGGTGACGGCAGGACGCGGCGCGGCACGCCGACGCAACGACAGCAGCGCGACGAACCGGACGAGTCGCACGCCGACGGGCAGTTCGACCTGTTCGGCGCGTCGCCCGACGACGCGCGCGCGTCCGCGCCCGCGGACGACGACAACCCCGCAGGCGCCGGCGATCGCGCGACGCCTGACGAACACGACACCGCGCGACCGGCAAAGTCGCCCGCACGCGCCGGCCGTGCATCGCCCCGCCTTCCCGCCGACCAGGAACCGGAACCACCGCCCGCCTCCGGCATGCTTTGGGACGAACCACCGCCGGCCACGCCGCCGAAGAAGGCCCGGCGTCGGCGCGGCGTGCCGCCCGCACCGGTTTCCGCGGAAGTCACCGCCGCCGCGGCCGCGCTGCCGCCGAACGTGCGGCTCGGCACGTCGTCGTGGTATTTCCCCGGCTGGGACGGCATCGTCTACGACGGCGATTTCGCGCAGACGAAGCTGTCTCGCGAGGGGCTCGAGGCGTACGGCGCACATCCGCTGCTGAAGAGCGTGAGCCTCGACCGGTCGTTCTACGGGCCGCTGTCGGTGGCCGACTACCTGCGCTACGCGCAACAGGTGCCGGACGACTTCCGCTTCGTCGTGAAGGCGCCGGCGTCCGTCACCGATGCGGTCGTGCGCGGCCGGCGCGGCGAGCCGTCGGGCCCGAACCCGACCTTTCTCGACGCGCAGCTCGCCACTCGCGAATTCGTGCAGCCGTGCCTCGAAGGGCTCGGCAGGAAGGCCGGCGTGCTGGTGTTCCAGTTTTCTCCGATGCCCGATCAACTGCTCGCCGAGCCGGCCACGCTGATCGACCGGCTGTCGGCATTCTTCGCGGCGCTGCCGACGCTGCCGCCGGACGCCGACGGCACGCGCTACGCGATCGAGATCCGCGACGCGAGCCTGCTCACGCCGCGCTTCATCCGCGCGCTCGCGGCGCTCGGCGTGCGCTACTGCGTCGGCCTGCATGCGCGGATGCCCGACCCGCTGCGCCAGGCAGCCGCGCTCGCGCTGCTCGACGGCGACGCGCCGGGCCCGCTGATCGTGCGCTGGAGCCTGCATGGCGGCTTCAGGTACGAACAGGCCAAAGCGAAATACGAGCCGTTCGACAAGCTCGTCGACGAGGATCCCGCCACGCGCTCGGCGCTCGCCGAGCTGGCCGCGCGCTACGCGCTGGCCGGACAGCCCGTGATCATCACGATCAACAACAAGGCGGAAGGCTCCGCGCCGCTGTCGTGCCTCGCGCTCGCGCGCGAGATCGCCGCCGCGTGCGCGCACTGGCGCAGCGAGGCGGCGTAAGCATCGCGGGCGCGGGCGCCGTTTGCGCGCCGGCGAACCGCGCCGGAAAATCGATTACGCGCCGCGCAGCGACTTCAGCCGGTGCGAGAACTTCTGGCGGAATTTCGCGAGCTTCGGCCCGATCACGACCGAGCAGTAGCCCTGCCCCGGATTGCGCGCGTAATAGTTCTGGTGATAGTCCTCGGCCGGCCAGTAGTTGTCGTCGAGCGGCACGACCTGCGTGACGATCGGCTGCCCGAACACCTGCTCGCGCTCCAGTTCGCGGATCACGTCGAGCGCGACGTCGCGCTGCGCGTCCGAATGCGTGAACACGACCGAACGGTATTGCGTGCCGACGTCGTTGCCTTGGCGGTTCAGCTGGGTCGGATC
This sequence comes from Burkholderia sp. BCC1638, assembly GCF_902833195.1. Taxonomy (NCBI): domain Bacteria; kingdom Pseudomonadati; phylum Pseudomonadota; class Betaproteobacteria; order Burkholderiales; family Burkholderiaceae; genus Burkholderia; species Burkholderia sp. BCC1638. Next base: position 216,187 of record NZ_CADFEC010000010.1, on the reverse strand, counting down.
GTGCGTCGCGAAGAAGATCTCGAGGATCTCGCGATAACCGATGCGCGCCGGATCGAACGTCACGTTCACGACCTCCGCGTGACCGGTATCGCCGTCGCATACGTCGCGATAGCCGGGATTGCGCGTATGGCCGCCTGCATAGCCCGACTGGACGGCCGTCACGCCGTCGACGTCGAGAAACACGGCTTCCGTGCACCAGAAGCACCCGCCGCCAACAGTCGCGGTTTCAAGCATCTCGTTCACCATGAAATCATTACCTCGTTGATGACGACGGTCGGCACGCGGGCGCGCGCCGGTGTCGCCGGTCCTTATCTCCGCTGCCCGGCTGCGGCCCGGTTGCCCGATGCGCAGCGGCAGCGTTCAAGTATCTCACTCGTGCGCGAATCCGGCAGAACCGCAAGCGTGCCGCGCACCACCGGGCGCGCGTTTCTCGTCTACACTTAGGCACGCTTCGCCGTGACGGCACACCGTCCGGCTGCGCACAGCGTCCGATGCATGCCCGTCCTGATGCCAACATCATCCGCCGGAACATCGATATGCACGCCTCAGCAGAATTCGCCCGCATCGCGGGCCCGACCGCCGGCGCTTTCACCGCGCCCGCTCCCTCGCGCCGCCGTGCGCCCGTTGCGCTGCGTGCGCGGCGATCCGGCGCACAACGTTTCCCTCCTTTCCCGACCTGATGCACCGCGCCGCACGTCCTCCAATCGCGCGAGGCCGCCAGTGCGTTCCCGTCACGCAACCCGTTCGACCCGCACGTTCGCAGCGAACGTCCGTGCGCCCGTGATCCGATACGACCGAAAGAGGCACTACGATGAGCATGCGGCCTGACCCGACATTTCACGCTTCGCCGGAGCTTGCGATGCAGGCGCCGGCGGAGGAATTTGCCTATACGTTGTTGCTGAGCCCCGATTTTTCCAGACCCGACGCGCTCGCCGTGATCGACGTGAAACCCGGCTCGGCGACCTACGGCAAGATCGTGCACACGGTGACGATGCCGAACACCGGCGACGAATTCCACCACTTCGGCTGGAATGCGTGTTCGTCGTCGCTGTCGCCACTGACCGGCCACGCGTTCCTCGAGCGCCGCTTCCTGATCATCCCGGGCCTGCGTTCGTCGCGGATCTACGTGATCGACACGAAGCCGCACCCGACGCAGGCGCGCATCCACAAGATCATCGAGCCCGAGGAGGTGCTCGCGAAGACCGGCTATTCGCGGCCGCATACGGTTCATTGCGGCCCCGAAGGCATTTACGTGAGCACGCTCGGCGGTGCGGGCAAGGACGGCACCGACGGCACGCCCGGCATCTTCATCATGGATTGCGAGACGTTCGACGTGCTCGGCCGCTGGGAGATCGACCGTGGCCCGCAGGACAAGCATTACGACTTCTGGTGGAACCTGCCGCGCGACTACATGGTGTCGAGCGAATGGGCGCTGCCGCCGCAATTCGAGAACGGCATCGTACCGGAAGACCTGCTCGCGAACCGCTACGGCCACCGGCTGCATTTCTGGGACCTGCGCGCGCGGCGCAACGTGCAGACGATCGATCTCGGCGCGCATCACCAGATGGCGCTCGAGGTGCGGCCCGCGCACGATCCGGTACGCGAATACGGTTTCGTCGGCGTCGTGGTCGACACGACCACTCTCGAAGGATCGATCTGGACCTGGTGGCGCGAGGACGGCCAGTTTCATGTGAAGAAGACCGCGACGATTCCGCCCGAACCGGCCGCGGCAGACGAACTGCCGCCGCTGCTCAAGGGTTTCGGCGCGGTGCCGCCGCTCGTGACCGACATCGACCTGTCGCTCGACGACCGCTTCCTGTACGTGTCGTGCTGGGGCACCGGCGAGATGCGCCAGTACGACGTGTCGGATCCGCATCACCCGGTGCTCGCGGGGTCGGTGCGTATCGGCGGGATCGTGCGCCGCGCGCCGCACACGAACGGCCGCGCGTTCGCCGGCGGCCCGCAGATGGTGGAAATCAGCCGCGACGGCCGCCGCGTGTACTGGACCAACTCGCTCTACTCGACGTGGGACGACCAGTTTTATCCGGACGGCGTGCCGGCCGCGCAGGTGCTCGCGCATGCGGGGCCGGACGGCGGGCTGACGCTCGCCGACGATTATTGGGTCGAGTTCCCCGACGGCTATCGCGCGCACCAGATCCGGCTCGAAGGCGGCGACTGCTCGACCGACTCGTTCTGCTATCCGTCGGTCAAGCGTTGAGCGCAGGCCTCTCCGCGCCGCTCGCGCTGTGGGCGGCCGTGCTCGCGAGCGGTGTCTATCACGGGCTCAATCCCGCGATGGGCTGGCCGCTCGCGGTGTCGAACGCGCTGATGACGCGCCGCGACGGCGCGCTCGTCGCCGCGCTCGGCTATCTCGCGCTCGGCCACGCGCTCGCGGTATTCATGGTGATGCTGCCGTTCGGGCTGCTTGCCGCGCTGCTTGCGTGGCAGTCGGCGATCCGGATCGGCGCGAGCGCGCTCGTGATCGGCTTCGGCGTGGTGCTGCTGATCCGGCGGCGGCATCCGCGTGCGCTCGCGCGGATTCCGCCCGCGCGGCTCGGCCTGTGGTCGTTTGCGGTTGCGCTCGCGCACGGTGCGGGGCTGATGCTGGTGCCGATTTACCTCGGGCTCTGCGGGCTCGACCGGGACGCCGGCCATCGCGCGGCGGCCACGCTCGTCGATGCGCATCTCGGGATGGCGCTTGTCGTCGCGGCCGTGCACGCGGCCGCGATGATCGGCGCAGGCGGCGTGCTCGCGTGGCTCGTGTACCGCTATCTCGGGCTGAAGTTCGTCGCGCGGAGCTGGTTCAATCTCGATGCGGTGTGGGCGTCCAGCCTGATCCTGACGGGTGCGCTGTCGCTCGGGCTGGCGGCGACGGCCTAGCGCCCGGCTCGGGGAGCGGCCTCGTGTGACGCGCAACGAAAAGCGCGAGAACGACCATTCCAGCATGGCGCCGGCGCCGCGCGACAGTGTTCGCTACCTCACGCTCGCCCCGCGATGCGCCGTCCGCACGGGTCCGGCGGTCGCGATTCCGCTAAAATCGGGCCATGCGCACCACTTCCCAACCGACCGCCCTGGCCTTGTCGCCTTTCGTCCGCCGCGCCCGTTGCATCCGCCGCGCGCCGCGCCCGTCCGTTTCGTTCCGGATGGCCGCCCGATGAACCACGCCACCCCGCCGGATTTCGACTCGGCCGCCTTTCGCCAGGCGCTCGGGCAGTTCGCGACCGGCGTCACGGTCATCACGACGCGTGCCCCGTCCGGGCAGCTGATCGGCATCACCGCAAGCTCGTTCAACTCGGTATCGCTCGACCCGCCGCTCGTGCTGTGGAGCCTCGCGCACAAATCGGCGTCGACCCCAGTGTTCCGCAACAACAGCCATTACGTGGTGAACGTGCTCGCGGCGTCGCAGCTCGACCTGTGCAAGCGCTTCTCGACCTACAAGGGCGACCGCTTCGAAGGGATCGCGCACGCGGCCGGCAACTCGGGCATGCCGGTGCTCGACGGCGCGCTCGCGTGGTTCGAATGCCACAACCGCAGCCGCTACGACGAAGGCGACCACGTGATCTTCGTCGGCGAAGTGGAACGCTGCGGCGTGCGGGCCGCGTCGGATGCCGTGGCGCCGCTCGTGTTCCACGGCGGCGGCTTCCACGGCCTCACACCGCTTTGATCGCCCCCATGCGCGCCAGCCCGACCGGCGCGCCCGCTTCGTCCTTCAGCGTCTGCAGCACGATGTTCGAACGGATGTCCATCACGCCCGGCGCCTTGTAGAGCCGGTTCAGCACGAAATCCGAGTAGTGCTTGAGGTTGTGCGCGAGCACCCGCAGCAGATAGTGGCTCTCGCCCGTCACGACGAACGCGCCGACCACCTCCGGCCATTCGCGCAGCGCTTCCGCGAAGCGCTCGTGCCATTGATTCTCTTCATTGCGCATCGACACCTGCACGAACGCTTCGAGCTCGAAGCCGAGCTTCTCGCGGCTCAGGCACGCGCGATAGTGCTCGATCACGCCCTGCTCCTCGAGCAGGCGCATCCGGCGCAGACAGGCGGACGGCGAAAGCGAGATCCGTTCCGCCAGGTCGAGATTGCTGATTCTGCCCTCCTCCTGCAGTACCGCCAGAATCCGGCAGTCGGTGGCATCGAGCGTGATCGCGTGCATTTTTGGTCCCCGTTTTCCCTCTGAGTCGAATTATCTGCCAATCGGGCGGATTGTCCATGTTTATTTCGCAAGCACTTTCTGCGAGCGTCCACCTATCATTCGAAGCATCGATTCACCGCTTCGTCATGCCATGGACACACTCTGGGACATCTCGCCGCCCGTCAGCCCCGCCACCCCCGTGTGGCCGGGCGACACGCCGGTTTCGGTCGAACGCGTCTGGCGGATGGAGGCCGGCTCGCCGGTCAACGTCGCGCGTCTGACGCTGTCGCCGCACACGGGCGCGCACTGCGACGCGCCGCTCCACTACGACGCCGACGGCGCACCGATCGGCGCGGTGCCGCTCGACACCTATCTCGGCCCGTGCCGCGTGATCCACTGCATCGGCGCGTCGCCGGTCGTGTGCCCGGCCGACATCGACGCCGCGCTGGACGGCGTGCCGCCGCGCGTGCTGCTGCGCACCTATGCGCGCGCCAGTGTCGAGCAATGGGACAGCGGCTTCTGCGCGGTCGCGCCCGAAACCGTCGACCTGCTCGCCGCGCGCGGCGTGAAGCTGATCGGCATCGACACGCCGTCGCTCGACCCGCAGGAGTCGAAGACCATGGATGCGCATCACCGCGTGCGCGCGCACCGGATGGCGATCCTCGAAGGGATCGTGCTCGACGACGTGCCGCCCGGCGACTACGAACTGATCGCGCTGCCGCTGAAGTTCGCGACGCTCGACGCGAGCCCCGTGCGTGCGGTGCTGCGCGCGCTGCCCGGCCGATCCTCCTGATTCACCGAACCACTGACCCGAGAACCACTGACCCGACATCATGATCAAGACCCGTGAAGACGCGCTCGCCCTCGACCGCGACGACCCGCTCGCCCCGCTGCGCGACCAGTTCGCGCTGCCCGACGGCGTGATCTATCTCGACGGCAACTCGCTCGGCGCGCAGCCGCGCGCGTCGGCCGCCCGCGCGCAACAGGTGATCGGCGCCGAATGGGGCGAAGGCCTGATCCGCAGCTGGAACACCGCCGGCTGGTTCGCGTTGCCGCGCCGCCTCGGCGACAAGCTCGCGACGCTGATCGGCGGTGCCCCCGGCGAGACCGTCGTGACCGACACCATCTCGATCAACCTGTTCAAGCTGCTGTCGGCGATGCTGCGCCATCAGGCCGAGCGCGCGCCGGAACGCCGCGTGATCGTGTCGGAGCGCTCGAACTTCCCGACCGACCTGTACATCGCGCAAGGGCTGATCGAACAGCTCGGCGGCGGCTATGAACTGCGCCTGATCGACGATCCGGCGGACCTGCCCGACGCGCTCGGCGCGGACACGGCCGTCGCGATGATCACCCACGTGAACTACCGCACCGGCTACATGCACGACATGCCGGCCGTCACGCAGCTCGTGCACGACGCGGGCGCGCTGATGCTGTGGGATCTCGCACATTCGGCCGGCGCGGTGCCGGTCGACCTGAACGGTGCGCGTGCGGACGGCGCGGTCGGTTGCACGTACAAGTATCTGAACGGCGGCCCCGGTTCGCCGGCGTTCGTGTGGGTGCCGCACCGTCATCACGCGCACTTCTCGCAGCCGCTGTCGGGCTGGTGGGGCCATCGCGCGCCGTTCGCGATGCAGCCGGACTTCGCGCCCGATCCGGGCATCGCGCGCTTCCTCTGCGGCACGCAGCCGATGGTGTCGATGTCGATGGTCGAATGCGGGCTCGACGTGTTCCTGCAGACCGACATGCACGCGATCCGCCGCAAGTCGCTCGCGCTGACCGATGCGTTCATCGCGCTCGTCGAGGCACGCTGCGCGGGCCTGTCGCTGAAGCTCGTCACGCCGCGCGCGCATCACCAGCGCGGCTCGCAGGCGAGCTTCGAGCATCCGCACGGCTACGAGGTGATGCAGGCGCTGATCGCGCGCGGCGTGATCGGCGACTACCGCGAGCCGTATGTGCTGCGCTTCGGCTTCACGCCGCTCTATACGCGCTTCGTCGACGTGTGGGATGCCGTCGAGACGCTGCGCGACATCCTGGCCACCGATGCGTGGAAGGCACCCGAGTTCGCCGAGCGCGGCGCGGTGACCTGACCGGCTTTTTGCCCGGCGCGCGCCGCGATGACATGCGGATTGCGCGCCGCGCCCCCGTCATTCAATTCTGGAGAGAGTCGTGAATTCTGGTCATATGCAGCCACCCGGCGACGATGCGCCGGCGGGCTGCCCGTTCTCGGGCGCACGCGCGACCCAACCGGCACACGAAGCACCGCACGTGCCGGGCGATGCCTCGGGCGAAGCCGGCTGGCACAACGCGCAGCTCGATTTCTCGAAGTCGATGAGCTACGGCGACTACCTGTCGCTGAATTCGATCCTCGACGCGCAGCATCCGCTGTCGCCCGATCACAACGAGATGCTGTTCATCATCCAGCATCAGACGAGCGAGCTGTGGATGAAGCTCGCGCTGTTCGAATTGCGCGGCGCGCTCGACGCGGTGCGCGGCGACGCGCTGCCGCCCGCGTTCAAGATGCTCGCGCGCGTGTCGCGCATTCTCGAGCAGCTCGTGCAGGCGTGGAGCGTGCTGTCGACGATGACGCCGTCCGAGTATTCGGCGATGCGGCCGTACCTCGGCCAGTCGTCGGGCTTCCAGTCGTATCAGTACCGGCAGCTCGAATTCCTGCTCGGCAACAAGAACGTGCAGATGCTGCAGCCGCATGCGCATCGGCCCGACATCCTCGAACAGGTGCGCGCGACGCTCGAGGCGCCGTCGTTCTATGACGAGGTCGTGCGCCTGCTCGCGCGGCGCGGTTTCCCGATCGCACCCGAGCGGCTCGAGCGCGACTGGACGCAGCCGATGCGGCACGACGAAACCGTCGAAGCCGCGTGGCTCGAGGTCTACCGTCACCCGCAGCAGCACTGGGAGCTCTACGAGATGGCCGAGGAGCTCGTCGATCTCGAGGACGCGTTCCGCCAGTGGCGCTTCCGTCACGTGACGACCGTCGAGCGCATCATCGGCTTCAAGCAGGGCACCGGCGGCACGAGCGGCGCGCCGTATCTGCGCAAGATGCTCGACGTCGTGCTGTTCCCCGAGCTTTGGCACGTGCGCACCACGCTGTAACGCGCTCGTGTGTCATGCGCCCGTGTGTCACGACGACGTGCGGGCCATTTTGTCCGGCGCACGCGCGCCGACACCGACGAGACTCCGACGTGCCGCTGGCGAGCGCATAGCCATTTCGTTGCGGCACCGCACAATCGTTCGACCGCAGACGTGCTGGCTTCCATACGCGCCGGCTCGCCCTTTTCGACATCGCGTCGAGACGCGTTCGGTCACACGCCGAAGCGTCTCGCCGTGGCACGCACGTCTGCCGCGTTCCGCCACCACCACCATGGGATCCTGCCGGGGCCGCCCGGCAAGCTGCTCGACGAACGCGTCGCGCTCACGCGCGAAGGTCGCTGACACCGCCCCCCTTCGCGCCCCGCATTCGCGCCGCCATGCGCGCCCGCCGCGCGCGCCGCCGCAGCGCACCATCGAAATGCCGTGTCCCCGCCTTGACTTTCGCTCGCCCGAATACGATCATTCGCTCACACAAAGAGCAAATGATCGTATTCGACAGGAAAGACTGGCACGAACAGGAGACACCGGATGAGCGAATCGTCCTCCGCCCGCGCGCCCGTGCTGCTGCACATCGGCGCGGGCTCGTTCCACCGCGCGCACCAGGCGTGGTATCTGCATCGCGTGAACGCGGCCGTGCCGGCCGACGAACGCTGGTCGCTGACCGTCGGCAACATCCGCGACGACATGCGCGCGACGATGGACGCGCTCGCCGCGCAGCACGGCGCGTACACGCTCGAAACCGTCACGCCGCAGGGCGAGCGCGCATACGAGACGGTCCGCGCGATCGCGCGCGTGCTGCCGTGGTCGATCGACCTCGCCGCGCTGATCGACGCCGGCGCCGACCCGGCCTGCCGGATCGTGTCGTTCACCGTGACCGAAGGCGGCTACTACCTCGACGAACACAACCGGCTCGACCTCGCGAACGCCGATCTCGCGGCCGACCTGCAGGGCGCGCGCACGACGCTGTACGGCGCGCTCGCGGCGCTGCTCGCCGAGCGCGTGAAGCGCGGCGCGGGCCCGCTCACGCTGCAGAGCTGCGACAACCTGCGCAACAACGGCGCGCGCTTTCGCGCGGGCATGCGCGAATTTCTCGAACGGCGCGGCGAGGACGGCCTGCTCGCGTGGTTCGACGCAAACGTCGCGACGCCGAGCGCGATGGTCGACCGCATCACGCCGCGCCCGACGGCCGACGTGCGCGAACGCGTGCACGCGGCCACCGGCGTCGACGACGCATGCCCGGTGATGGGCGAATCGTTCATCCAGTGGGTGATCGAGGACCGCTTCGCGGCCGGCCGGCCGCGCTGGGAGCTGGCCGGCGCGGAGCTGGTCGACGACGTGCACCCGTACGAGGAAGCGAAGATCCGCATCCTCAACGCGACGCACAGCTGCATCGCGTGGGCCGGCACGCTCGCGGGCTACACGTACATCCACGAGGGCACGCACGACGCGGCGATCCGCCGGTTCGCGCACGACTACGTGACGCAGGACGTGATCCCGTGTCTCAGCCCGAGCCCGCTCGATCTCGAACGCTACCGCGACGTCGTGCTCGAACGCTTCGGCAACCCGTACGTGCTCGACACGAACCAGCGCGTCGCGGCCGACGGCTTCTCGAAGATTCCCGGCTTCATCGCGCCGACGCTCGCCGAATCGCTCACACGCGGCGCGGCGCCAGTCGCCACCGCCGTGTTGCCGGCGCTGTTCCTGCGCTTTCTCGAACGCTGGGCGCGCGGCTTGCTACCGTATGCGTACCAGGACGGCGTGATGGACGACGGCGCCGCGCGCGCGATCGTCGAAGCCGACGACCCGGTCGTCGCGCTGTGCGCGAGCCGCGCGCTGTGGGGCTCGCTCGCCGGCAACGCGGCGCTGTTCGACGCGCTGCGCGCCGGGCTCGCACGCGTCGACGCATGGCTCGCGCAGCGCTGACGCGCGACGGCCGACAGCCTCGCAACCGGCCGCCGCGAGCGGCCGCGCATCCGGGCGAACCTGCGTTGGCAGGTGCGCATGCGTGCGGCTAAAGTAGCGGCTCCTCACTGACGGAACGGATCGCTCATGTATCTCGGCATCGACCTCGGCACCTCGGAAGTGAAGGTGCTGCTGCTTGCCCCGGACGGCACGGTGGTCGGCACCGCGGGCACGCCGTTCAGCGTGTCGCGGCCGCACCCGCGCTGGGCGGAACAGCATCCGGACGACTGGTGGCGCGGCACGCTCGCCGCGCTCGCGGCGCTGCGCGAGCGGCATCCGCACGCATTCGCGCAGGTGCGCGGGATCGGCCTGTCGGGCCAGATGCACGGCGCGGTGCTGCTCGGCCGCGACGACCGCGTGCTGCGCCCCGCGATCCTGTGGAACGACATGCGCAGCGCCGACGAATGCGCGCTGCTCACCGAACGCGCCCCCGATCTGCACGCGATCGCCGGCAACCTGGCGATGCCCGGCTTCACCGCGCCGAAACTGCTGTGGGTCGCGAAGCACGAGCCCGACGTGTTCGCGGCGACCGCGTGCGTGCTGATGCCGAAGGACTACCTGCGTTTCCGTCTCACCGGCGCGAAGGTGTCCGACCCGTCCGACGCGGCCGGCACGCTGTGGCTCGACGTCGCGCGCCGCGACTGGTCCGACGCGCTGCTCGCCGCGTGCGACATGACGCGGGCGCAGATGCCGCGCATCGTCGAAGGCAACGCGCCGTCCGGCACGCTGCGCGCGGATCTCGCGCGCGAGCTCGGGCTGTCGGAGGCCGTCGTGGTGGCGGGCGGCGGCGGCGACAACGCGACCAGCGCGCTCGGCATCGGCGCGATCCACGCGGGCGACGGCTTCGTGTCGCTCGGCACGTCGGGCGTGCTGAGCGTGGTCGGCGACCGCTTCATGCCGAACTCCGCATCGGCCGTGCATGCGTTCTGCCACGCGATTCCCGATCGCTGGCAACTGATGAGCGTCGTGCTGTCGGCCGCGAGCTGCCTGCGCTGGGTCTGCAAGCTGACGGGCACGGACGAGCCGGCGCTGCTCGCCGAAATCGAGGCGCTCGACGCGGACGCGCTCGCGACGGCGCCGCTGTTCCTGCCGTACCTGTCCGGCGAACGCACGCCGCACAACGACCCTTATGCGCAGGGCGTGTTCTTCGGGATGACGCATGCGACCGAACGCGCGCACCTCGGCTACGCGGTGCTCGAAGGCGTGACGCTCGGCCTCGCGGACGGCCTCGACGCGCTGCATGCGGCCGGCGTCGAAACCGACCGCCTGTCGCTGATCGGCGGCGGCGCGCGCAGCGCGTTCTGGGCGCAGCTGATTGCCGACGCGCTGAACGTGCGCACGTGCCAGCACGGCGGCGGCGAAACCGGTGCGGCGCTCGGCGCCGCGCGCCTGGGCTGGCTCGCCGTCGGCGGCGATCCGCATGCCGTGCTGACCAAGCCGCCGGTGCGCGCCGAATATGCGCCGGACGCCGGCCGTCATGCGCTGCTGCGCGAACGCCTCGACGCATTCCGCGCGCTGTATCGCCACGTGCGCCCGCTCTACGAACCGTCGCGCGCGCGGCTCGCGTAAGCGGCGACGCGCAGCGGCCGGCGGCCGCGCATCCGGCATGCGTTACAGTGGATGCCGTTGCGCCGCCCGACGGCCGACCCAGATCCGAACCGAACCGCTATCGTGTCCAAGTCCTCAGAAAAACTCGATCTCGCCACGCGCGCCGCGTGGCTCTACTACGTCGCGGGCGACACGCAGAACGAAATCGCCGAGAAGCTGCAGGTGTCGCGCCCGGTCGCGCAGCGCCTCGTCGCGTTCGCGGTCGAGAAGAACCTGATCCGCGTGCGCGTCGATCATCAGCTCGCCGATTGTCTCGACCTCGGCGCGCAGCTGTCGAAGCGCTACGGGCTCGCGATGTGCGAAGTCGTGCCCGTCGACGCCGACGCGCCCGAAGCGATCGACCGCAAGCTCGCGGTCGCCGGCGCGCAGGTGATGGAGCGCTATCTGAACGAGACGCGGCCGATGGTGATCGCCGTCAGCAGCGGCCGGACGCTGAAGGCCGCGGTCGCGCAGATCGCGCAGATCGAGCGGCCGCAGCACCGGCTCGTGTCGATGGTCGGCGCGATCGCGGCCGACGGCTCGTCGAACCGCTACGACGTCGCGCAGTACATCTCCGAGAAAACCGGCGGCAAGCACTTCCTGCTGCCCGCGCCGCTGTTCGCCGACAGCGACGCCGAGCGCGCGCAATGGTGCAATCACCGGCTGTACCGGATCGTCGACGCGCTGTCGGCGCAGGCCGATGTCGCGTTCGTCGGGATCGGCAACATCGGCCCGCACTGCCCGCTCTACGAGGACGGCTTCATCACCGAACAGGAACGCGACGAGATGACCGCGCTCGGCGCGGTGGCCGAACTGCTCGGCGTGCCGATCGATGCGCAGGGCAAGCTGGTCGACGTGTCGACCAGCGCGCGCGTGACGAGCGTCGCGCTCGACGCGCCGCCGAAGCGCCCGACGATCGCGTTCGCGGGCGGCCCGAAGAAGCGCGACGCCGTGATCGCCGCGCTGCGCGGCGGCTGGCTGTCGGGGCTCGTCACCGACGAGACCTGCGCGCGCGCGGCGCTCGAGGCGAAGGCGGCCTGACGCCGCCCAACGCTCACGCGGCCGCGCGCGGCGCCGGAAACGCGTGCCGGCGCGCGCGCCACGCACCGATCCACGCCGCCGCCAGCAGCGCGACGAGCACCCACGGAATCGCCCCCGCACCCGTCGCGCCGAGCAGCATCCCGCCCGCGATGCCGCCGCCCGCGATCGCCAGATTCCACACCGTCACGAGCATCGACTGCGCGACATCGGCCGCGTCGCCCGCCGCGTTCGCGGCAGCCGTCTGGAACAGCGTCGGCGCGCCGCCGAACGCGAGCCCCCAGAGCGCGACGCCCGCATACACGATCGTCATGCCGGATCCTGCGCCGAGCATCGCCGCCGCAAGCGCGAACAGCGCGATGCTCGCGAGCGTCAGCCGCCGCTGCGCGGCGCCGATCCATGCGCCCGTCAGCGCAATGCCGACCAGCGACGCGACGCCGAACACGAACAGCACCGCATCGACCTGCGCGCCCATCCGCACGCCCGCGAGGAACGGCGCGACGTACGTGTACAGCATGTTATGCGCAAGCACGTACGCGAACATCACGACCAGCACCGGCCGCACGCCGGGCAGCGCGAACACGCGGCGCACCGGCGCGCGCGCGCCGGCCTGCTGCCCCGGAAAGTCGGGCACGCGCAGCCGGATCCAGCCGATCAGCGCGAGCGCCGCGACCGTGATGCCCGCGAACGCGACGCGCCAGCCGAACATCGCGCCGAGCGCGGTGCCGGCCGGAATGCCGATCGACATCGCGACCGGCGCGCCGAGCATCGCGACCGCGATCGCACGGCCGCGCAACGAAGCGTCGACCATCCGGCTCGCGTAGCCCGCCAGCAGCGCCCACAGCAGCCCGGCCGACATGCCCGCGACGAAGCGCGCGGCGAGCGTGAGCGCGTAGTACGGCGACGCGGCCGTCAGCGCGTTCGACACGACGAACCCGGCGAGCGCCGCGAGCAGCAGCCGGCGTCTGCGCATCGCGCGCGTCGCGGCGACGAGCGGAATCGCCGCGACGATCGAGCCGAGCGCGTAGACGGTCACGAGCTGGCCGATCAGCGCCTCGGTCACGCGCAGGTCGACGCTCATCAACGGGAGGAGGCCGGCCGGCAACGCTTCGGTGAGGATCGTGATGAACCCGGCGGTCGCGAGCGCCAGCAGGTTCGCGACCGGCAAGCCTTCGCGCGCCGGCACGGACAATCCGGACGCCGGGTCGGCGATGCGGTCGGACACGCGATCGGAAACGGCTACGCACTCGCTCATGTCGCGCTCCGTTCGTCGACGCCGTACACCGCATCGCGCACGTCGGCGACGAAACGCCCGTGCATCCCTTCGTACAACGTATTGGTCAGCGCGACGACCGTCAGCCCGGCCGCGCGATCGACGAACCACGCGTGCCCGTACGCACCGCCCCAGCGCCACGTGCCGACCGACTCCGGCGACTGCGCGGCCGCCGGATCGCGCAGCACCGAAAAACCCAGCCCGAAGCCGAATCCCGGCGCGTCCGGCAGGTCGTGCGCGCCCGGCTGCACACGCGCCATCTCGTCGATCCAGCGGCGCGCGAGCCAGCCGTCGCGGCCGGTGCGCAACGTCTCGAGCAGCGTCAGGCAGTCGCGCGCGGTGCCGACCATCCCCGCCCCGCCCGACGGCCACGCTGCCGCGTCGAACGCGCGCGCCGGCGCGAAGCGGATGCCGACCGTGCCGTCGTACACCGGCGCGAGATCGTCGTCGGCCATCCGCCGCGGCGCGCCCGGCGTGCTCACGTACGGCGTCGCGAAGCGCGCCGCATCGCGTGAGAAGAACGCGGTGTCCGTCATCCCGAGCGGCGTCGTGACGAGCGCGGCCACGGCGTCGGCGAGCGGCCTGCCGTCGACCGCCTCGATCAGCGCGCCGACCACGTCGGTCGCGAGCGAGTAATCCCACGACGTGCCGGGCGCGAACCGCAGCGGCACGCCCGCGATGCGCCGCACGTTCTCCGCGAGCGACAGGTCCGCGCGGTCCATCCCGTCGGACACGCCGGCACGCGCATACGGGCCGTCGGCGTCGGCTTCGAGGAAGCGATAGCCGAGCCCGGCCGTATGCGACAGCAGATGACGCAACGTGATGTCGGCCGGCGTGCCGTCGGCCAGCGTCGGCCGGAACGCGGGTAGCCAGCGCGCGACCGGCTCGTCGAGTTCGATGCGTGCCGCCGCGACCAGCCGCATCGCGGCGGCCGTCACGATCGGCTTCGATACCGACGCGAGCCGGAACAGCGTGTCCTCCCGCATCGGCGTGCCGGCCTCGCGATCGGCGAGACCGGCCGCGCGCGCGTAGCGAAGCTCGCCGTCGCGGGCGACCAGCACGACCGCGCCGACCACGCGCGCGTCGGCCAGTGCGCGGTCGAGCGCGGCATCGAGGTGCTCGGGCAGCGCGGCGTCCGGTTCGGCGCGGCGAGCGGAGACAGGCAGGGATGACATGGCGTGACCTCGAAGAGAGAAGGAACGCCCATCGTAGGGAACCGGCGCAGGAAGAAAAACCGGGTTAGAGTTCCGGACACTCCGGACGTCGATGTCCGCAATCGGGAACGTGCATGGAAAATCTTGGCGGTTTCGTCGTGTTCGTCCAGGTCGCGGAAACGCGCAGTTTCGTCGCGGCCGGCCGCGCGCTCGGGTTGTCGGCGTCCGCGATCGGCAAGCGCATCGCGCGGCTCGAGGCCCGGCTGAACGTGCGGCTCTTCCACCGCAGCACACGCAGCATCACGCTGACCGCGGAAGGCACGCGCTTCCTGGAACGGTGTCGGCGCGTGATCGCCGAGATCGACGCGGCCGAGCAGGAACTGACGCACAGCGCCGAAGCGCCGCGCGGGCGCTTGCGCGTGAGCCTGCCGACGATCGGCACGCTGCTGCTGCCGCTGCTCGCCGATTTCATGGCCGCGTATCCGGAGATCGAACTCGACATCGATTTCAGCGACCGCCTCGTCGACGTCGTCGAAGAAGGCTTCGACGCGGTGCTGCGCACCGGGCGGCCGACGGATTCGCGACTGTCGTCGCGGTTGCTCGGCCATTTCCGGCAGCACCTCGTCGCGTCGCCCGGCTATCTCGAACGGCACGGCGCGCCGCGCACGCCGGCCGATCTCGCCCGGCATCGCTGCCTGCACTACCGTTTCCCGAGCAGCGGCAAGCTCGAGACCTGGCCGTTGCGCGCGTCGCGCTCGGGCACGCCGCCGGTGGTGCCCGTCTCGATGGTCAGCAACAACGCCGAGACCCGCCTGTGCTTCGCCCAGCGCGGGCTCGGCATCGCGTGCCTGCCCGAATTCTTCGTGCGCGACGCGCTCGACGGCGGCACGCTGCATGCAGTGCTCGACGAATACGTCGCGAGCCGCACGCCGATCTACGTCCTGTGGCCGTCAGGGCGCCATCCGACGCCGAAACTGCGCGCCTTCGTCGATTACATGGTCGAGCACCTGCGCATCTGACCGCGCCCGGCCGTCACGCCGCCTTCGCGTGCGGGCTCAGCCGGCGCAGCGCCTGCCCGTGTTCGTCGAACAGATGGCAGTGCTCGGGCTGCGCATGCACGTGCAGCGCCTCGCCGGTGCGGTACGTGTCGAGCGGCGGAATCCGCGCGATCAGCCCGTCCGGCGCGACGGCCGACTCCGCGTACAGATATGCGGCATCGCCGAGCGATTCGACGGCCATCGTCCGCGCGGCGACGCCGGTTGCCGCCTGCGCCACCATCAGATGCTCGGGCCGCACGCCGACGGTCACCGCCGCGCCGCGCTGCAACCCGGCCGCGTCGACCGCGACGCGCTGCGTCTCGCCGCTGCCGAAGCGCACCAGCACGCCGGTCGCATCGGTCGACTCGACCGTGCCCGTCAGGAAATTCATCTTCGGCGAGCCGATGAAGCCCGCGACGAACTGGTTGGCCGGCGCGTGGTACAGCGCATTCGGCGTGCCGACCTGCTGCACCGCGCCGCCCGACAGCACGACGATCTTGTCGGCGAGCGTCATCGCCTCGACCTGATCGTGCGTCACGTAGATCATCGTCGTCTTCAGCTCGTCGTGCAGCCGCGCGAATTCCAGCCGCATCTTCACGCGCAGCGCCGCGTCGAGGTTCGACAACGGCTCGTCGAACAGGAACACCTTCGGCTTGCGCGTGATCGCGCGGCCGATCGCGACGCGCTGCCGCTGGCCGCCCGACAGCTGCTTCGGCTTGCGGTCGAGCAAGTGATCGATGTGCAGGATCTTCGCGGCCTGCTTCACCGCCTGGTCGATCTCGGGCTTCTTCGCGCCGGCGAGCTTCAGGCCGAACGCCATGTTGTCGTACAACGTCATGTGCGGGTACAGCGCATACGACTGGAACACCATCGCGATGCCGCGCTTCGCGCTCGGCACGTCGTTGACCTTCGCGCCGTCGATCAGCAGGTCGCCGCTCGAGATGTCCTCGAGCCCGGCGATCATCCGCATCAGCGTGGATTTGCCGCAGCCGCTCGGCCCGACGAACACGACGAATTCGCCGTCGGCGATGTCGAGGTTCACGTTGCGCAGTACTTCGGTGTCGTCGTAGCGCTTCGCGATGTTGCGCAGGAGCACGCTTGCCATGATCTGTCTCCGTTCGTTCGTGATGCGCCGCGTTCGATGCGGCGCGATCGTTCGTGGTACTAGTTCGGCAGCACGGCGCCGGTCGCCTGCCAGCGCGCGACGTAGCCGGGCAGCTCGTGCATGTCGTCGAATACGTGACGCGCGCCGATCCCGCGCAGCGCGTCGATCTGCGCGGCCGACGCATGCCCGCCGCCGATGAAGCCGAGCACGGTCATGCCGGCCGCGGCGGCCGCGGTGATGCCGGTCACGCTGTCCTCGACGACGAGGCATTGCGCGGGCACCGCGCCGAGCGCCCGTGCGGCCGCGAGATACACGTCGGGCGCGGGCTTCGGCCTGGCGACGGCGTCGGCGCAGAACAGCCGGTCGCCGAAGAAGCGCGCGAGGCCGGTACGGGTGAGCGCCGCCTCGACGTATGCGCGGTAGCTGTTGCTCGCGCATGCCGTCGTCAGGCCGATCGCGGCGAGTGCCGTATCGATGCCGGCGACCATCGGCGCGTTGACGGCCGCCGCCTCGACCGCGCGGCGGATCGCGTCGACGTCGCCCGCCGTCAGCGTGCGGCCGACCGCCTCGCTCGCGCCGGCCAGCACGCGCTCGATGCGCAGCCCGAGCAGCGGCATCACCGCCGGCCGCGCGTCGACGCCCGGCCAGCGCGCGTCCAGCTCGCGCACGATCACGTCGGCGGCGACGGCCTCGCTGTCGATCAGCACGCCGTCGCAATCGCAGATCAGCACGTTCATCCCTTGGCCGACCGCGCCTTTTCCGCGCGCGCCTTCGCCGGCCGCGCTCATTTGACCGCCCCGAACGTGAGCCCGCGCACGAGCTGCTTCTGCGACAGCCAGCCGACGATCAGGATCGGCGCGACGGCCAGCAGGGAAGCCGCGGACAGCTTCGCCCAGAACAGCCCCTCGGGGCTCGAGTACGACGCGATGAACACGGTCAGCGGCGCGGCGTTCGAGCTCGACAGGTTGATGCTCCAGAACGCCTCGTTCCACGACAGGATCACGAGCAGGAGCGCGGTGGACGCGAGACCCGGCAGCGCCATCGGCATCAGCAGGTAGACGATCTCCTGCCACGTCGACGCGCCGTCGATGCGCCCGGCTTCGAGGATGTCCTTCGGGATCTCGTTGAAGTACGTGAAGGTCATCCAGACCGCGATCGGCAGGTTGATCAGCGTGTACACGATCACGAGGCCCGACACGGTATCGAGCAGCCCCGCGTTCTTCCACAGCAGGTAGATCGGCACGAGCACGCCGACCGACGGCATCATCTTGGTCGACAGCATCCACAGCAGCACCTTCTGCGTGCGGTGGTTCGGGAAGAACGCCATTGCATAAGCCGCGGGCAC
This sequence comes from Burkholderia sp. BCC1638, assembly GCF_902833195.1. NCBI lineage: Bacteria > Pseudomonadati > Pseudomonadota > Betaproteobacteria > Burkholderiales > Burkholderiaceae > Burkholderia > Burkholderia sp. BCC1638. The sequence continues at coordinate 198,451 of NZ_CADFEC010000010.1, read as the reverse complement.
GGCGAGCAGCAGCGAGATCACGGTGACGCCGGCCGAGATCAACACCGAATTCCACGCGAACGCAAAGTAGTTGCTGCGCGCGAACACCTCGCGGAAGCTGTCGAGCGTCGGCATGAAGAACAGCGACGACGCGTACGCCTGCTGCTCGGTCTTGAACGCGGTGATCGCCATCCAGAAGATCGGGAAGAACAGCAGCAGCGCGAGCAGCCACGCGAGCGCGCCGGGCAGCGCACGCCGCACGAGGTCGAACGCGGCCGGCGCGCGCCGGCCTTCGAGAGTCAGGTCGCTCATTTCTCGTACTCCCCTTTCAGGTTGCGCGCGAGCATCCGCACCAGGAAGAACGACACGACGTTCGCGACCACGACGGCGATGATCCCGCCCGCGGATGCGAGGCCGACGTCGAACTGCTGCAGGCCGAGCGCATAGATCAGGTACGACAGGTTGGTCGTCGCGTTGCCGGGGCCGCCGCCCGTCGTCGTGTAGATCTCCGCGAAGATCGACAGCAGGAAGATCGTCTCCATCATCACGACCACGGCGATGGCGCGCTTCAGGTGCGGCAGCGTGATGTAGAAGAACATCGCGATCGCGCCCGCGCCGTCGATGCGCGCGGCTTCCTTCTGCTCCTGGTCGAGCGACTGGATCGCGGTGAACAGGATCAGGAACGCGAACGGCAGCCACTGCCACGCGACGATGATGATCACGGCGGTGAGCGGGTAGTCGGCGAACCAGTCGATCGGCGTCATCCCGAGCGCGCGCATCGCGTTCGCGACGAGCCCGTACACCGGATGCAGGATCATGTTCTTCCAGATCAGCGCGGCGACCGTCGGCATCACGAAGAACGGCGCGATCACGAGCAGGCGCGCCACGCCCTGCCCGTAGAACTTGCGGTCGAACAGCACGGCCATCAACACGCCACCGACCACGGTGATCGCGAGCACCGCGCCGATCAGCACGAGCGTGTGCCAGATCGCGGGCAGGAACGACGGATCGGTCGCGAGGAAGCGGTAGTTGTCGAACCCGGCAAAGCCCTTCACGTCCGGGTTCAGCAGGTTGTAGCGCGAGAACGAATACCAGATCGTCATCGCGAGCGGGATCGACATCCACAGCAGCAGCACCGCGACGGACGGCGACACGAGCCAGCTGGCGCCGCCGCGCGCGCGGCGCGGCGCGCCCGGCGGCGACGACGACGCGTCGCCGACCGACGGCGCGTGGCTCAGGGGAAGACGCAAATGACGCATGATCGGAGTCCCTCCGGTTGAGGCGCGGGCGCGAACGGCCACCCGGCCTGTCTGCTTCGGCGACGGGCACCGTGCGCGGGGGCGCGCACGGCGCGGGCCGCGTTACTTCTTGTAGCCGGCCTGACGCACCGCGCGATCGGCGGCGGCCTGCCCGGCGGCGAGCGCCTGGTCGACCGTCATCTGGCCGGCCACCGCACCCGCGATCGCCTGTCCGACCACCGTGCCGAACGACTGGAATTCAGGAATCCCGACATACTGCACGCCCGTGTACGGCACCTTCTTCAGCGACGGATCGTTCGGGTCGGCCGTCTCGATCGCCTTCAGCACAAAGTCCGAGAACGGCGCGGCGGCCTTGTACTCGGGGCGCTGGTAGGTCGACGCGCGCGTGCCCGGCGGCACCGACGCCCAGCCTTCGTCCTTGCCGGCCATCTCGATGTACTGCTTCGACGTCGCCCACGCGATGAACTTGCGCGCGGCGTCCTGCTGCTTCGACGTCTTCGGCACGGCCAGCGCCCATGCCCACAGCCAGTGCGAGCCCTTCGGCGTGGCGGCGACCGGCGCGGCCGCGAAGCCGACCTTGTCGGCGACCTGCGACTGCTGTTTGTTATAGAGCATCCCGGCCGCGACCGTCGCATCGATCCACATCGCGCACTTGCCCGATGCGGTCAGGGTCAGGTTCTCGTTGAAGCCGTTCGAGCTTGCTCCCGGCGGGCCGTCTTTCTTCAGCAGGTTCACGTAGAAATTGATCGCCTTCTTCCATTCCGGCGACGTCAGCTGCGCGTTCCAGTTCTCGTCGAACCAGCGCCCGCCGAACGTGTTCACGACCGTCGACACGTACGCCATGTTCTCGCCCCACCCGGCCTTGCCGCGCAGGCAGATGCCGTAGGTGCCCTTCGCCTTGTCGGTGAGCTTGTCCGCGAATTCGGCGATCTGGTCGTAGGTCGGCTGGTCGGGCATCTTCAGCCCCTTCGCCGCGAACAGGTCCTTGCGGTAGAACGTCATCGAGCTTTCGACATAGAACGGCAGCGCATACAGCTGGCCGTTGTACGACAGGCTGTCGCGCGCCGTCTTCACGATGTCGTTCAGGTCGTAGTCGGCGGGCAGGCCCGTCATCGGCGCGAGCCAGCCGCGCTTGCCCCACTGCGGCGTCTCGTACGTGCCGATCGCCATCACGTCGAACTGGCCGCTGCCGGTCGTGATGTCGGTCGTCGCGCGCTGGCGCAGCACGTTTTCCTCGAGGATCACCCAGTTCAGCTTGATGTCCGGGTTCGCCTTCTCGAACGCCGGCGACAGCTTCTTCAACTCGATCATGTCCGGGTTGTTCAGCGTCGCGATCGTCAGCGTGCCGGCGGACGCCGCGCACGCGGCCGTCGCGAGCGCGGCTCCGGCGAAGCAGCGTGCGGCGGCATCGAGCATCTTTCGTTGCATGGCATGTCTCCTGTGATTGTTCGAACTGTCGTCGGTGTTGCGTGTTGCGTATTGCGCGTTTCGTATTGCGTCGCTTCCTTCGCGGCCCGTCACGCCGGCCGCTGCATCCCGCACGCGCGCGCATAGTGCGCGATCACGTCGCGTATCCGGTGGCGCACCCATGCGCGCGGCTCTCTCGCGAGGCCGCCCGCGCGGCACGCGGCGTACACGTCCGGCAGCCACTGCGCGACGAGCGTCTCGGGCACGGGCTGCCGCGCAAGGTTGTCGAACAACTGCTCGACCGCCGCCGCGACGGCCGGCTGCAGCCAGTAATAGCGGATCCGGTCGCTGTAGCTGAACTGGCGCGCGAGCCGCTGCTCGGTTTCGTCGCCGCGGTAATACGGCGCCCAGTGCTCGGGCTGCGCGCGCATCGCGGCGTCGACGACGTCGCGCAACCGCGAGCGCTGCGCGACGTCGTCGATCAGCGCGTCCTCGATGAAGGTGAGCGCGAACAGCGCCTCGCGCAACGCGAAGGTCAGCGCGGGCCCGACCTTCAGCACCGCGAAGTGGTCGCGCACGAGCGCGGCGAGCGCGCCTTCGGTCTGGTAGTCGGTCGAATGCGCTTCGAACACGAGGCGCGGCGTGCGCAGGATGCTCGCGCCGAGCGACGCGGCCTTCGCGCTGTCGTAGTCGAGCACGTGGCGATCGTCGAAATCGACGCCCGGTTGCGCGACGATCGCGACCACGCGCGTCCATGCGTCGTCGAGACCGGCCGCCGCGAATGCGCCGCGATGCGCGTCCAGCGTCGCGGCGATGCTGTCGCTGCGTGTGACCGCGATCCGCGCGATCGCATCGCCGCCCGTGTCGCCGGCCACTTCGCCGCCCGGCGTCGGCACCTCGGTGCCGATCACGTAGACGGGCGCGACGCCGGCGCGCGCGGCCGCGTCTTCGGCCGCGCGGCACAGCTCGGCCGCGCGGGCGGCGATGGTACGGTCGTCGAGCCGCGCCGGATCGTCCGCGCACGCCATGCTCGCGTCGAGGTGGATCTTCTCGAAGCCGGCTTCGACGTATGCGGCGACCATCGCGGCCGCTTCGCGCATCGCATCGGCCGCGCGGCGGTGCCGCCACGGGTTCGGGCCCAGATGGTCGCCGCCGAGCACCAGCGCCGACGGCGCGAGCCCGCAGCGCTGCGCGATCGCGTCGACGTCGCGCCGGAAATCGGCGGGCGTCATGCCCGTGTAGCCGCCGAGATGGTTCACCTGGTTGCAGGTCGCCTCGATCAGGAGCGGCGAGCCGTCCGCGCGCGCGGCCTCGCACGCGGCCTCCAGCACGAGCCGGTGCGCGCTGCAGACCGAATAGATGCCGCGCTGCGCATCCGCGCGGTTCGCGTCGAAGATCATCCGCAGCACGGTGTCGGCGTGCGCGTTGCGCGGGCGTTCGGCGACGGGGGTCAGGCCGGACATGCGACACCTCGTTCGGTCAGGAAGCGGTCGATTTCCGTCGCGCTGCTGTTGCCCTCCATCGGGCCGCGCCGCGTGACCGCGATCGCGCCGGCCGCGTTCGCGCGGCGCAGCGCGACGTCGATCGGCAGGCCGGCGACGAGGCTTGCGACCAACGTGCCGCCGAAGCAGTCGCCGGCGCCGGTCGGATCGACTTCGTCGACCGGCCAGGCCGGCACGTCCACACGGCTCGCACGGTCGAACGCGGCGCTGCCGGCCGCGCCGCGCTTGAGCACGACGCGCTCGAGCAGCGGATGCGTCGCGAGCAGCCCCGCGATCGCGCGCTCGGCCGGCTGCGGCCCGCAGAAGAACGGCAGGTCGGCGTCGCTCGGCAGAAACAGATGGCACGCGGCGAGCATCGTGTCGAGCGCCGCGCGCATCGGACGAAAGCTCAGCATCTCGGGCCGCACGTTCGGGTCGAACGACACCTTCGCGCCGACACGCGCCGCTTCGATCACGCCGCGCTGGACCGCCGCGATCGCCGATTCGCTCGTCAGCGACGAGCCCATCACGTGGAAGTAGCGGCAGCCATCGAACATCGCGGAGTCGACGTCGGAGGCATCGACGCACGCGGCCGCGCTGGTCGACAGGCTGAACACGAAGCTGCGCGAGCCGTCGTCGCGATACGCGACGAACGCGGTGCCGGTGGGACGCGCGACACGACGAATGCGCGCGACGTCGACGCCGTCGTGCTCGAGCCGCGCGACGATCGCGTCGCCGAACGCGTCGCGCCCAACGCAGCCCGCATACGCGACGCGCGCGCCGAGCCGCGCGGCCTGGTCGGCGAAGATCGCCGGCGCGCCGCTCGGAAACGGCCCCGCGAACAGGCCCGGCGTGTCGAAGCCCTGGCCGCGCTCGGCGGCGACGAATTCGGCCAGCAGTTCGCCGGCGACGACGATCTCGGCCATCATGCGTGCCCTCGTGCGGCGGCGGCCGCGCGCGGCGCGGTCGCCCGGGTTGCGCGTGCGAGCGGCGCCATGTCAGCTCATCCAGTTGCCGCCGTCGACGTTCAGCGTCTGGGCGGTGATGTAGTCGGCGTCGGCCGACGCGAGGAACAGCGCGGCGCCGGTCAGGTCGCCCGGCACGCCCATCCGGCCCAGCGGCACGGCTTCGCCCACGAGCCGCTTCTTCTCGCCGAGCGGCCGGTTCTCGTAGCGCGCGAACAGCGCATCGACCTGCTCCCACATCGGCGTGTCGACCACGCCCGGCGCGATGCCGTTCACGTTGATCCGGTGCGGCGCGAGCGCGAGCGCGGCCGACTGCGTGTAGCTGATCACCGCGGCCTTGGTCGCGCAGTAGTGCGAAACGAGCGCCTCGCCGCGACGCCCCGCCTGCGACGACATGTTGACGATCTTGCCGCCGCGGCCCTGCTCGACCATCCGCTGCGCGACGGCCTGCATCAGGAAGAACAGCCCTTTCACGTTGACCGCGAACAGCCGGTCGAACACGTCCCAGGATTCGTCGAGGATCGGGCGCATGTCGAACAGCGCCGCGTTGTTGAACAGGATGTCGACGCCGCCGAAGCGCTCGACGGCGGTCGCGACGATGCGCTCGATATCGTCGCGGCGCGTGACGTCCGCGGTGACGGCCACCGCGCGGCCGGGGTTCGCCTCGATCAGCCGTGCGAGCGAACCGCTCGCGGGCTTCACGTCGACCAGCACGCAGCGCGCGCCCTCGTCCAGATAGCGTTGCGCGACCGCTTCGCCGATGCCGCTTGCCGCGCCCGTCAGGATCGCGACCTTGTCTTCCAGTCTCACTGGTTGTCTCCGGTTCGTTCTGCTGTGCGAAGGCAGCGAGGTGAGCGAACGCTCGCCGACCGATCAATTGCTCTGTTGTTGGTCGAATGATCGGATACGCGATTCACGCTGTCAAGGCGGCACGGCGGCTTTCGATGATGCGCTGCGGCACGATCGCGCCGCGCGTCGCGTGGGGAACCGCGCGCGGCAAGGCGCAGCGCGCTGGGTGCGGCGCGGCTGAAACGGCGATGAAGGGGACGGAGCCAATGCGCGAGGCGGAATTCGGGCTGCACGGCGAGAAGATACGTTATATCATCGCGATACTTCGTTTCATTGCCTGCTTCACGCCATGGCCACCTCATCGCCCATCGACGCCCGGCTGTCCCGGGCCGACGCATTCGCCGCCGAGCACGGGCTCGCGTGGACGCCGCTGCGCCGCCAGGTCTACGAACGCGTGCTGGCCGCGCAGCGCCCGATCGGCGCGTACGACCTGCTCGCCGAGCTCGAGCCGCAGCGCGGCCGCGTGCCGCCGACGACCGTCTATCGCGCGCTGGATTTCCTCGTCGAGCACGGCTTCATCCACCGGATCGAATCGAAGAACGCGTTCTTCGCATGCTGCGAGATCGGCGTGCCGCACGAAGGCCAGTTCCTGATCTGCGACTCGTGCGGCGAGACCGTCGAGATTCCGGGCAGCGACCTCGCGAAACAGCTATCCGCGAGCGCACCCGCGCACGGGTTCGAAGTCCACCACCAGGTCGTCGAGCTGAACGGCCTGTGCGGGCACTGCAAGGGCAAGCCCGCGCAACGCTGACACCGCACACGCGCGGCGCACGCGCCGCCCCTTCCAACGAGGAGTTTCATGTCCATTGCCCTGAAGCGCGCGCCGCGGCGCGCCCTGCCGCTTGCCCGTCTGTTCGCCGCCGCGGCCGCCGCGCTGTCGATCGCCGCACCTGCCTTCGCGCAGGCCGCGACCGTCAACGTGGTCGCCGCCGAGAATTTCTATGGCGACGTCGCATCGCAGATCGGCGGCCGCCATGTCGCAGTGACCAGCATCCTCAGCAATCCCGATCAGGATCCGCACCTGTTCGAAGCGAGCCCGAAGACCGCGCGCGCGCTGCAGCACGCGCAGGTCGTGATCTACAACGGTGCGGACTACGATCCGTGGATGGGCAAGCTGCTCGGCGCGTCGAAGCAGGCGAAGCGCACGACGATCGTCGTCGCGGATCTCGTCGGCAAGAAGGCCGGCGACAACCCGCACCTGTGGTACGACCCGGCGACCATGCCGGCCGCCGCGCGCGCGATCGCGGCCGAGCTGGGCCGCGCCGATCCGGCGAACAAGGCCGACTACGACGCGAACCTGCAGAAGTTCGTCGCGTCGCTGAAGCCCGTCGACGACAAGGTCGCTGCGCTGCGCACACAATACAAGGGCGTGCCGGTGACGGCCACCGAGCCGGTGTTCGGCTACATGTCCGACGCGATCGGCCTCGACATGCGCAACCAGCGCTTCCAGCTCGCGACGATGAACGACACCGAAGCCAGCGCGCAGGACGTCGCCGCGTTCGAGAACGACCTGCGCAAGAAGCAGGTGCGCGTGCTGATCTACAACAGCCAGGCCGAAGCGCCGATGACCCGGCGCCTGCTGAAGATCGCGCGCGACAGCGGCGTGCCGGGCGTGAGCGTCACCGAGACGCAGCCGGCCGGCAAGACCTTCCAGCAATGGATGGCCGGCCAACTCGACGCGCTCGCCGCCGCGCTGTCCGCCAGCAAGAAATGACTTACGCAACGCCATGACCGACACTCCCCACGCACTCGCACTCGATCGCGTCACGCTCGAACTGGGCGGACGCACGATCCTTCGCGACGTGAGTTTCTCGATCGAACCCGGCGAATTCGTCGGCGTGCTCGGGCCGAACGGCGCCGGCAAGACGACGCTGATGCGCGCGGTGCTCGGTCTCGTGCCCGTCGCGGGCGGCACGCTGTCGGTCGGCGGCGTGCCGGTCGCGCGCGGCAACGCGTCGATCGGCTACATGCCGCAGATCAGGAGCGGCCTCGCGAATCGCCGAATGCGCGGCTACGACTTCGTCGCGATGGCCGCCGACGGCCACCGCTGGGGGCTGCCGCACACGAACGCCGCGACGCGGCGCGACGTCGACCGCGTGCTCGACCTCGTCGGCGGCCCGACGCTCGCGCGCCGGCCGCTGTCGGAGCTGTCGGGCGGCGAGCGGCAGCGCCTGCTGCTGGCGCAGTGCCTGCTCGGCAACCCGAAGCTGCTGCTGCTCGACGAACCGCTGATCAGCCTCGACCCGAACCACCAGCGCGGCGTCGTCGAACTCGTGCGCAAGGTGCAGCGCGAACTCGGCATCACCGTGCTGTTTTCCGCGCATGAACTGAATCCGCTCCTGAACGCGCTCGATCGCGTGCTGTATCTCGGCAACGGCGTCGCGGCGCTCGGCACCGTCGACGAGGTCATCACCAAGCCCGTGCTGTCGCGGCTCTACGGCTCGCCGATCGACGTGATGCGCGTGAACGGCAAGATCTTCGTGATGTCGGGCGACGTCGAAATCGAAAAGCACGATCACGAACACGAGGACGACGACGGCCACTCGCACGGCGGTGGCGGCGGCCACGACCATCACCACCACGGACACGCTCATCCGGGGCATTCGCACGATGTTTGAATACGACTTCATGATCAATGCGTTCGCCGCGTCGGGAATCGTCGCGGTGCTCGCGGGCATCGTCGGCTACTTCCTGGTGCTGCGCGGACAAACCTTCGCCGGCCACGCGCTGTCGCACGTCGGCTTCACCGGCGCGACGGGCGCGGTGCTGCTCGGCATTTCGCCGATCTGGGGGATGGTCGGCTTCACGCTCGCGGCTGGCATCGGCATGGGCGCGCTCGGCGAACGGCTCGCGGGCCGCGACGTCGCGATCGGCGTGATCCTGTCGGGCGCGCTCGGGTTCGGCCTGCTGTTCCTGCACTTCTACACGTCGTTCGCGACGCAGGTCACCGCACTGCTGTTCGGCAACGTGCTCGCGGTCAACCACGACACGCTCGCGGTGCTGGCCGGCATCGGCGCGGTGAGCCTCGTCGCGCTCGCGCTGATCGCGCGGCCGCTGCTGTTCGCGTCGCTGCAGCCCGAACTGGCCGAAGCCAAGGGCGTGTCGCTGCGCACGGTGTCGATGCTGTTCCTCGCGGTGTGCGCGCTCGCGGTGGCCGCGGCGACGCAGATCGTCGGCGTGCTGCTCGTGTTCACGCTGCTGGTCGGGCCGGCCGCGGCCGCGCAGAACGTGTCGACGCGGCTGTCGACCGGCGTGCTGCTCGCCGCGCTGTTCGCGCTGTTCGAAGCGTGGGCCGGGATCACGCTCGCGTATCACACCGACTGGCCGACGAGCTTCTGGATCACCGCGCTGTCCGCACTCGTGTATGGCGCGAGCCTGTTGCGGCGACGCACATGACGTTCAGCCGGTTCTCGGCATGCCTCGCAACCGTGCACGTCGGCGCACCCGATATTTTCGGACCAATCCGATCGCGCGCACCACATTGACCATGGCAGGATGTTCAGCCCCCACTCCGGCTGAGCCATACCTGCCATGCTCGAATGCACATTCGATCTGAACGATCAGGACATGAGTCGTCTGCAATGCGGCGCCATGTCCTTTCCAGCCTTTTCGGGCAGCGCGCGTCACCGCAATCGCCGCTCGTCGTCGTGCCTCGTCGGTGAAGGCGCCATTCCGCCAGGCCGCTACTACATCGTCGATCGACCAACCGGCGGCATGCTGGGCCCGCTGCGAGAACTCTTCAGCGACAAGAGAGACTGGTTTGCGCTCTACGCCGCCGACGACAGCATCGACGATTACGTACTTTGCGACGACGTCAGACGCGGAAGTTTTCGCCTTCACCCCAAAGGCGTGCAGGGAATCAGCAGGGGATGCGTGACCATCGAATCGACGATCGATTACGCACGACTGAAAGACTTGCTGACCGCGCAGAAACCCATTCCGATCCCGGGCTCCTCCGTGCGGGCCTACGGCACGATTACCGTCAAATGAAGCGAATCGTGTACCGAGCCGCGGTCACCGCATGGGTACTCGCGGCATCCGTGTCGCTTGCGAGGCTATGCCTCACTCACGCGTCGTTCGCACTACCGATACCCGATCGCGCGTGGGTTTGGCTCTTCACGCATGTTCCCGGTTTCTGGGACGGCGAGGCGGGCGATGATCTCGTCATCGTCGTGCATTTGCTGATAGCGCTTGCGGTGGTGATACCGGCGACATGGCTCGCCTTGCGCCTGCTGCGAAAGTCGAAGCGCCACGCCACTCGCTGATGCGGGATAGCGTGGCCGGTTCGCCGCACTAACGTGACAACACCCGCGCATGATGCGCGACGTGATCGGCGATGAACGTCGAGATGAAGTAGTAACCGTGGTCGTAGCCCGCATGACGGCGCAGCGTCAGCGGCTGACCGGCCTTCACGCACGCGGCTTCGAAGACGTCGGGGTTCAGCTGGTTCGCGAGGAACTGGTCGGCCAAACCCTGGTCGACGAGGATGCCGTCCGCGAACTTCGGCGCATCGGCGCGCGCGACGAGTTCGCTCGCGTCGTGCTGCTTCCATGCTTCGCGATCATCGCCGAGGTACCCCGAGAACGCCTTTTCGCCCCACGGGCAACGCGTCGGCGCGGCAATCGGCGCGAACGCCGACACCGACCGGTACAGGTCGGGGTGACGCAGCGCGAGCGTCAGCGCGCCGTGCCCGCCCATCGAGTGGCCGAAGATCCCGAGCCGCGCGCCGTCGATCGGCAACTCGGCCGCGACGAGCTCGCGCAGCTCGCCCGTCACGTACGACTCCATCCGGTAATGCGTCGACCACGGCGCTTGCGTCGCGTCGACATAGAAGCCCGCGCCGACGCCGAAATCCCACGCATCGGCCTCGCCCGGCACGCCCGCGCCGCGCGGGCTCGTATCGGGCATCACGAGCGCGAGGCCGTGCTGCGCCGCGTACTGCTGCGCGCCGCCCTTGATCGCAAACGTCTCCTCGGTGCACGTGAGCCCCGCGAGATAGAACAGCGCCGGCACGCGACCGTGCGCCGCTTGCGGCGGCAGGTACACCGAGAACTTCATCGGCAGGCCGATCGCCTTCGAATCGTGGCGATAGAAGCGTTGCTCGCCACCGTGGCAAGCATGCGAAGAAACGAGTTCGAGCATGGGGTTCCCTTCCGTTCAATACAGCACGATCGGGCGAATCGATTCGCCCTTCTACATCGGGTCGGCGGCGCCGTGGAGCGTCTCGAGCGGCAGCACGTGCGTGATCAGGTCGAGCCGCGCCGCGTGACACGGCGATACCGTGGCGTGCCCGTCATGATCCCCGATCCCGCCGCCCGTCGCGTGCTGGAAATAGCCGCCGCCTTGCCGCGACGCGTCACCGCTGTCCCGACAGGACACGTGCCCGAGTTTAAACGCCGGTCGTGAACCACGCATCCGTTCGCGCATACAGATCGACGAAACGCGCGTGGCGTGCGGCCAGCGCGCGATCGTCGTGCGGTGCGGCGACCGGCGACGCGGTCGGCGCCAGCGTGCGCAGCGCGTCGTCGCGCCAGTGTCCGATCGCGACGCCCGCGAGCAGCGCGGCACCGCGCGTCGCGGCATTCGGGCAATCGACCGCGTCGAGCGACGCGCCGAGTGCATCCGCGAGCAACTGGCGCCAGCGCGGATCGACCGAGCCGCCACCGGCGAGGCGCAACGTCGTCACCGGATCGGCCCGATTCGCATCGCGGATCGCATCGAGCCCCGCGCGCAACGCGAACGCGACGCCCTCGAACGCGGAGCGCATCATCGCGCCGCGCGTGTCGCCGAGGCCGAGACCGAGCCAGCCGCCGCGCGCGTCGGGATTCATCCACGGCGAACGCTCGCCCGTCAGGTACGGCAGGAAGCAGAGCCGCGCCGACGCCGGCTGCGCAAACGCGTCGTCGTACGCATCCGGCCAGCGCGGATAGCCGAGCCAGCCGCGCACGGCTTCCAGCGCGAGCCCGACGTTCTGCATCGCGGCCATCGTGTAATAGCCGCCGCCAGCCGCCGTGCGATAACGGTGCAGCCCGCGCCGTGCGGGCGGCAACGCATCCGCGAGCACGACGATCTGGCCGCCGCTGCCGGTGGTCAGCAACGCGTCGCCAGCCGCGACGAGCCCGCTGCCGAGCGCCGCGCACGCGGTATCAGCCGCCCCCGTCGCGAGCGGCACGCCGGCCGGCAGCCCGAGTGCCGCCGCCGCCTTCGCATCGAGCACGCCGCAGCGCGCACCCGACGCCCGCACCGGTGCGAACCGGTCGACGGGCAAGCCGAGCGTGTCGATCAGCGCCGTATCCCACGCGCCGTCCGGCGTCGCGAGCGCGGTCGCGCATGCGTCGCTCGGATCGGCCGCGACCTCGCCGCCCAGCGCGACGCGCAGCCAGTCCTTCGGCTGCACGGCCCAGCGTGCGTCCCGCAACGCCTGCGGTTCGTGTGCGGCCACCCAGCGCAACAGGGGGCCCGCCATGCCGGGCGCGACGGGATTCGGCGCGCTCGGCCAGTCGGCCGCGTCCGCTTCGCGCGCCGCACGCGTATCGGGCCACAACAGCGCGGGCCGCACCGGCTGCCCGGCCGCATCGATCAGCACGACGCCATGCATCTGGCCGGAGAAGCCGATCGCCGCGACCTGCGCACGCTCATCGGCCGGCAGTCGCGCAGCGGCGCGCACGAGCGCCTGCCACCAAACGTCGGGGGCAATTTCAGCCCAGCCGGGTTGCGGCGACGACAACGCATAGGGTTCGCTCGCAACCGCGCGTTCGACGCCATCGGCATCGAGCGTGACGAGTTTGACGGAGCCGGTACCGAGGTCGATTCCGAGCAGGCGCATGACGGGTTGGCGTATTCGAATAAACGGATATCGATGATAGCGGGATCGCGACATGCGGCTCGATTTGCGCGGCGATTTTGACGCGCTGGCGACGCGATAAAACGAAGCCGCGCACGACCGGTTTCACCCGGCTGCACATAGCGTGCCAAAACGCCCGCCAGCGGGTTAACCCGGCGCGATTTTCCGCCGGTCGTTTTTTCCACTATGCCGCGGTCGCGATACACACCATAAAGCCGCCGATATTTGACATGGGAGCCTGCACTATTTTGAAGGGCTATAAAACCGGGGAACCTCACTCCAGCGGCGTTTCCCGATGATCGACACCCTGTTTCATGCCGAAATGGCATATCGAACCAGCAAAGAACGGAATAGAACCCAGCGCTCTTGTTGCGATGTTCCATTCCGCATAACTTCGTATCACCCCGAAAACAAGATCATGGAGTGAGACAGATGCAATCGAACACGGTCCATCCGTGCGATGAGGTGCTGCCGACCGGCAAGCTTGTAACGCTTGGTCTCCAGCACGTCCTCGTCATGTACGCCGGCGCCGTCGCCGTGCCGCTTATCGTCGGCGGCGCGCTGAAGCTGCCGAAAGACCAGATCGCGTTCCTGATCAGCGCCGATCTGTTTTCGTGCGGCATCGCCACGCTGATCCAGACGCTCGGCCTGTGGATCTTCGGGATCCGCCTGCCCGTCATCATGGGCTGCACGTTCGCGGCCGTCGGCCCGATGATCGCGATCGGCACCAACCCCGGCCTCGGCATTCTCGACATCTTCGGCTCGACCATCGCGGCCGGCATCATCGGCATCGTGCTCGCGCCGATGATCGGCAAGCTGTTGCGGTTCTTCCCGCCGGTCGTCGTCGGCACCGTGATCGCGGTGATCGGGCTGTCGCTGATGGAAGTCGGGATCAACTGGGCGGCGGGCGGCGTCGGCAATCCGGAATACGGCAGCCCCGTCTACCTCGGCCTGTCGCTGCTCGTGCTCACGCTGATCCTGCTGATCAACAAGTTCGGCCGCGGCTTCCTCGCGAACATCTCGGTGCTGCTCGGCATCGTCGCCGGCTTCGTGATCGCGTTCGCGATCGGCCGCGTGAATACCGACGGCGTCGCGCACGCACCGTGGGTCGGCTTCGTGATGCCGTTCCACTTCGGCCTGCCGCACTTCGACCCGCTGTCGATCGCGACGATGGTCACGGTGATGTTCGTCACGTTCATCGAATCGACCGGCATGTTCCTCGCGGTCGGCGACATGGTCGATCGTCCGGTCAACCAGGAGCGCCTCGTGCGCGGCCTGCGCGTCGACGGCCTCGGCACGCTGATCGGCGGCATCTTCAACTCGTTTCCGCATACGTCGTTCTCGCAAAACGTCGGCCTGATCGGCGTGACGGGCGTGAAGAGCCGGTACGTCTGCGCGACGGGCGGCGTGATCCTGGTACTGCTCGGCCTGTTCCCGAAGATGGCGCAGGTCGTCGCCTCGGTGCCGCCGTTCGTGCTCGGCGGCGCGGGCATCGTGATGTTCGGGATGGTGGCCGCGAACGGCATCAAGGTGCTGTCGAAGGTCGACTTCGTGAACAACTCGCACAACCTGTTCATCGTCGCCGTGAGCGTCGGGATGGGCCTCGTGCCGGTCGTGTCACCGCACTTCTTCTCGAAGCTGCCGCCCGCGCTCGCACCGATCCTGCACAGCGGCATCCTGCTTGCGTCCGCCTCCGCCGTGATCCTGAACATCGTGTTCAACGGCGTGAAGGGCGAGAAGGATGCACGTTGCGAAATCCGCCGCGCAGGGCACGACTTCGACGGACGCCCGGCCGACGCGCATCACTGATCGATCCGACCCGGATGCGCCGGAGCATGGCGCGATACGGGAGAGGAAAAACGCCACGGCTTGCCGTGGCGTTCTTCTTTGTGGCGAGTGATTGGGCGACGATAGCGGTGCCGGCGATGACGGTCCGCAGTCGCTGCTTACCCAAACCGGCCGCAAAAAAAACGCCACGGACTTTCGTCCGTGGCGTCGTCGCATCCCGGAGACAGCGACTTCAGCGAACCGGAGCGGTCGCCCGCCCTGCCCGCCTTCGTGCTTACCCGTTCGTCGCCGCTGCCGACGCAGGCGCCGGTGCGGCCGCCTTGTCGTAGTCGACCGTTTCGTCCGGTGCGCGCGGCGTCTCGCCGGCGCGCTGGATCCAGCCGCCGCCCAATGCGCGGTACAGCGTAACCAGGTTCGTCCAGCGTGCCAGACGTGCGCTGATCAGCGACTGCTGCGCCGAGTACAGGTCGGTCTGCGCGGTCAGCACCGACAGATAGCTGTCGACACCGTTCTTGTAGCGCAGGTCCGACAGGTCGAAGCGTCGCTGCTGCGCGTGCTCGTTGCGCTCGAGCGCGGCGATCTGCTGATCGTACGTGCCGCGTGCAGCCAGCCCGTCCGACACTTCGCGGAACGCCGACTGGATCGCCTTCTCGTAGTTGGCGATCTCGATGCGCTTCTGCACGTTCGCGAGGTTCAGGTTCGCGATGTTCTGCCCGCCTTCGAAGATCGGCATCGTGATCTGCGGCGCGAACGACCACGCCGCCGTGCCGGCCTTGAACAGGCCGCCGAGCGTCGGGCTGCCGGTGCCGAATGCGCCCGTCAGCGAGATGCGCGGGAAGAACGCCGCGCGTGCCGCGCCGATGTTCGCGTTCGCGGCCAGCAGCGTCTGCTCGGCCTGCATCACGTCCGGACGACGCGTCAGCAGGTCGGAAGGCAGGCCGGCCGGCACGTCCGTCAGCAAGTTCTGCGCGTCGAGCGGCATGCCGGGCGGCAGGTCGTCCGGCAGCGGCTCGCCGATCAACAGCACCAGCCCGTTCAGCGCCTGCGCACGCGCACGCGCCTGCGCCTGCTGGTTCGCGAGCGCCGTCTCGACGACCGTCTGCGCCTGACGCAGCTCGAGCTCGGAGCCCGTGCCGTTGTCGAACTGCAGCTTCGTCAGGTCGTACGACGCCTGTGCCGTCTTCAGCGTGTTTTCCGTGACCTGCAGCAGATCGTCGGTGGACAGCAGCGTCAGATACTGGTCCGCGACCTGCGACACGAGCGAGATCTCGGTCGCCTGCCGCGCATACGACGTCGACAGATACTGCGCGAGCGCCTGGTCCTTCAGGCTCTGCACGCGACCGAACAGGTCGAGTTCCCACGACGCGGAAACGCCGACGTTGTAGGCGCGCGAGATATACGGCGCCCCGGTCTGCGACAGGCCCTGCGGCACGCGCTGGATGCTGCCCGTGCCCGTGCCGTCGAGCGTCGGGAACAGGCCCGCGCGCGTGATCTGGTACTGCGCGCGCGCCGCCTCGATGTTCAGCACCGACACGCGCAGGTCGCGGTTGTTCTTCAGCGCGATCTCGATGAGCCGCTGCAGGCGCGGATCGACGAAGAATTCGCGCCAGCCGATGGCGGTCGCCGCCTGGCCGTTCGCGCTGCGCGCGCCGGCAGCGCCCGGCTGCGTCGCATAGACGCCGCCGGCCGGGTACGCCTGCGCGACGGGCGCGTCGGGCCGCGTGTAATGCGGCGCCATCGTGCAGCCCGTGGCAAAGAGCGCGACCGCGATTGCAGTCAAAGCGTGTTTTTGCATCATCACTGTCCCTTGTTGCCTTCGTCGCCGTTGCCCGGCTTCTCTTCGTGGTGCGAGTGCTCCTGAGCCAGACGCAGCGCCTGGTCGACGTCTTCCTTCTCGCCGCTGAAGATCGCGCGGATCTTCACGAAGAACATCGGGATCATGAAGATCGCGAGGAACGTCGCCGTGATCATCCCGCCGATCACGCCCGTACCGATCGCGTGCTGGCTCGCCGAACCCGCGCCGTTGCTGATCGCGAGCGGCATCACGCCGAGAATGAACGCGAGCGACGTCATCAGGATCGGGCGCAGCCGCAGGCGCGCTGCTTCCAGCGCGGCCTCGATCGGCCCCATCTTCTCCGTCATCTGCAGTTCGCGCGCGAACTCCACGATCAGGATCGCGTTCTTCGCGGACAAGCCCACGGTGGTCAGCAGGCCGACCTGGAAGAACACGTCGTTCTCGAGGCCGCGCATCGTCGCCGCGAGCAGTGCGCCGATCACGCCGAGCGGCACCACCATGATCACCGAGAACGGGATCGACCAGCTTTCATACAGCGCCGCGAGACAGAGGAACACGACGAGGATCGAGATCGCATACAGGATCGGCGCCTGCGAACCCGACTGGATTTCCTGGAACGACAGGCCGGTCCACGAATAGCCGATACCGACCGGCAGCTTCTTCGCGAGCCCTTCCATCGCGGTCATCGCCTGGCCGGTCGACTTGCCCGGCGCGGCCTGACCCTGGATTTCCATCGCCGAGACGCCGTTGTAGCGCTCGAGCTTCGGCGAACCGTACGTCCAGTGGCCGGTTGCGAACGCGCTGAACGGCACCATCCCGCCCGACCCGTTGCGCACGTACCAGATGTTCATGTCCTCCGGCGTCATCCGGAACGGCGCGTCGGCCTGCACGTACACCTTCTTGATCCGGCCGTCGGTGTCGAGGAAGTTGTTCACGTACTTCGACGCCCACGCGATCGAGAACGTCTGGTCGATCGCCTCCGCCGTCACGCCGAGCGCATTCGCCTTCTCGCGGTCGATGTCGACCTTGTACTGCGGCGTGTCGTTCAGGCCGTTCGGGCGCACGCCCTGCAGCGTCGGATCCTTCGAGGCCATCCCGAGCAGTTGGTTACGCGCGGCCATCAGCGCGTCGTGGCCGAGACCGGCGTTGTCCGTCAGCTCGAAGTCGAAGCCGGCGGCGGTGCCGAGTTCCGGAATCGACGGCGGGTTGAACGGGATCACGATCGCGTCCTTGTAGCCGGCGTAGCGACCGAACATCCGGCCGATCAGCGCCTGGACCTTCTGGTTCGCGTGCTGGCGCTGCGAGTAGTCCTTCAGGCGCACGAACACCAGACCGGAGTTCTGGCCACGGCCCGCGAAGCTGAAGCCGTTGACCGTGAACGCCGATTCGACGATTTCCTTCTCGTCCTTCAGCAGGTAGTCGGAAATGTTCGCGAGCGTCTTCGCGGTCGTTTCCTGCGTCGAGCCCGACGGCGTCTGCACGATCACGAACATCAGGCCCTGGTCTTCATCCGGCAGGAACGACTTCGGCAGGCGCACGAACAGCAGGCCGACCGCGACGATCACGACCAGGTAGATGATGAGCCAGCGGCCCGAACGCTTGATTACGTGGTGCACGCCGACGTGGTACTTGTCGCGGCTGTTGTTGAACGTGCGGTTGAACCAGCCGAAGAAGCCCTTCTTCTCTTCGTGATGCCCTTGCGGGATCGGCTTGAGGATCGTCGCGCACAGTGCGGGCGTCAGAATCAACGCGACCAGCACCGACAGCACCATCGCCGACACGATCGTCAGCGAGAACTGACGATAGATCGCGCCGACCGAACCGCCGGAGAACGCGACCGGCACGAACACCGCCGACAACACGAGCGCCACGCCGACGAGTGCGCCGGTGATCTGGCCCATCGCCTTGCGGGTCGCCTCCTTCGGTGACAGGCCCTCTTCCGCCATCACGCGCTCGACGTTCTCGACCACCACGATCGCATCGTCGACCAGCAGGCCGATCGCGAGCACGAGGCCGAACATCGACAGCGTGTTGATCGAGAAGCCCACCAGCGACATGATCGCGAACGTACCGAGCAACACCACCGGCACCGCGATCGTCGGGATGATCGTCGCCCGCAGGTTCTGCAGGAACAGATACATCACGAGGAACACGAGCACGATACCTTCGAGCAGCGTCTTGACCACTTCCTCGATCGACAGCTTCACGAACGGGGTCGTGTCGTACGGATACTTCACGACGAGGCCGTGCGGGAAGAACGGTGCGAGCTCGTCGATCTTCGCGCGCACGGCTTTCGCGGTCGCGAGCGCGTTCGCGTTGGTCGCGAGCTGGATACCGAGTGCCGCGGTCGGCTGACCGTTGTACTTCGTGTCGAAGTTGTAGTTTTCGCCGCCGAGGCCGATCTGCGCGACGTCCTTCAGGCGAACCTGCGAGCCGTCCTGGTTGACCTTCAGCAGGATGTTGCCGAACTGCTCGGGCGTCTGCAGCAGCGTCGATTCGGTGATCGTCGCCTGCAGCATGGTGCCCGGCTTGGCCGGCGTGCCGCCGATCTGGCCGCCCGCGATCTGCACGTTCTGCGCGGTGATCGCCGAGCTCACGTCGACCGGCGTGAGGCCGTAGTTCGTCAGGCGGGTCGGGTCGAGCCAGATCCGCATCGCGTACTGCGAGCCGAACAGCGTGACGGTGCCGACGCCGTTCAGCCGGCTGATCGGATCCTTCACGTGCGACGCCACGAAGTTCGCGAGGTCGTACTTGTTCATGCTGCCGTCTTCGGAGTTGAAGGCGAGCACCAGCAGGAAGCTGCTGCTCGACTTCGTCACCGACAGGCCGAGCTGCTGCACGACCTGCGGCAGAACCGGCGTCGCGAGCGACAGCTTGTTCTGCACCTGGACCTGCGCGATGTCGGCGTTGGTGCCCGGCGCGAACGTCAGCGTGATCGTCGCGTTGCCCGAGTCGTCACTGGTCGACGACATGTACAGGAAGTTGTCGAGACCGCTCATCTGCTGCTCGATCACCTGCGTCACCGTGTCTTCCACCGTCTTCGCGGAAGCGCCCGGGTAGTTCGCGGTGATCTGGATCGATGGCGGCGCGATCGTCGGATACTGCGCGATCGGCAGCGTGAAGATCGCCGCGACCCCGGCCAGCATCAGGATGATGGCGATCACCCACGCGAAGATCGGGCGATCGATAAAAAACTTTGCCATGAAACAGGCTCCCTGTTATTGCGCGCTCGAAGCAGCGGCAGCACTCGCCGGCGCGGCGCCCGATGCGGCGGTACCGGACGCGGCGGCGGCGCCGGAACCGGCGGCAGCCGGCGCGGCGGTGGCAGCGGCGACACCCGATGCGGCGCCGGCCGCCGGTGCGAGTTGTGCCTCCACCGACTTCACGGTCGCGCCCGGACGCACCTTCTCGACACCCTGCACGATCACGTGGTCGCCCGCCTGCAGACCGCCTTCGACGATCCAGTCCTGGCCGCGCATGCCCGACGTCTTCAACTGACGCGGCTCGACCTTGTTGCTCGCGTTCACCACCATCGCGATCGCCTGGCCCTTCTGGTCATGCGTGACGCCGATCTGCGGCACCAGGAACGCGTTCTCGTTCACGCCTTCCTCGATGCGCGCGCGCACGAACATCCCCGGCAGCAGCACGCGGCCCGGGTTCGGGAAGACCGCGCGGATCGTCACCGAGCCGGTTGCCTGGTCGACCGTCACGTCGGAGAACTGCAGCTTGCCGGCTTCCGAATACGTCTTGCCGTCCTCGAGGATCAGCGACACCTTCGCCGCGCCCGGACCGCTCGTCTTCAGGCGGCCGCTCTGCACGTCCTGGCGCAGCTTCAACCCGTCGAGGCTCGATTGCGTGAGGTCCACGTACACGGGGTCGAGCTGCTGCACCGTCGACATCAGCGTCGCCTGGCTCGCCTGCACGTAGGCGCCCGGCGTCACTTGCGAAATGCCGACGCGGCCCGTGATCGGCGAGACCACGTCCGTGTAGCCGAGGTTGATCTGCGCGGTGTCGACCGCCGCCTTGCCGGCCGCGACGTCCGCCGCGGCCTGCCCTTGGGTGGCCACCGCGTTGTCGTAGTCCTGCTTGCTGACCGCGTTCGCGGCCACGAGCACCTTGTAGCGCGCGACCAATGCGTTCTGCGTGACGAGGTTCGCCTGCGCCTTCGCGAGCGTCGCCTTCGCGCTGTTCAATGCCGCGATGTACGGCGCCGGATCGATCTTGTAGAGACGTTGGCCAGCCTTGACGTCGGTGCCTTCGGTGAATTCACGGCGCAGCACGATGCCGTCGACCCGTGCGCGCACCTGCGCGACGAGGAATGCGCTGGTACGGCCCGGCAGTTCGCTGAAGATGGGCACGGCTTGCGGCTGGACGGTGACGACGCCGACTTCCGGCGTTTGCGGCGGCGGTGCCGATTCTTTTTTTCCGCATGCAGCCAGGAAAACCGCGGCTGCCGCGACAGTGATCAAGCGGTATGGAACCCGTTCGACGCGCATGGAGCGACCTCTGTGTGTAACCAATGGAATAAGTGCAGCACCCGACGGGAGCGCAACACGGATGCGCCTCGCGGCGCAGATCGAACACCTGAATTACTGGACTGCTAGATACAGCAAGTCGGCACGAGACCTCCATGCCGACGAGATGCCGCGAACTGCGGACTGGTACTTTGGCGGGAATCAGCAGAGTGGGATATTAACTGATTGCCACTTTGGTCATTCGATCGTAGGGTGGTATTGTATATACATTCACGAATGTATGTAAAAAGCCCGCTCGCCCCTCGCCAACCGCTAGGTCTTACGAATTATTACCAGTCGCAAGCATAGCCCGTCCGCACAGCGACGACGAGGGTTACGGACCCTATATTCATCTACGATCGATTCATTCAGGCCTGCACATGGTCAGACGCACCAAGGAGGAGGCGCTCGAGACGCGCAACCGCATTCTCGACGCCGCCGAACACGTGTTCTTCGAGAAGGGCGTGTCACACACGTCGCTCGCGGACATCGCCCAGCACGCCGGCGTGACGCGCGGCGCGATCTACTGGCATTTCGCGAACAAGAGCGAGCTGTTCGACGCGATGTTCGACCGCGTGTTCCTGCCGATCGACGAGCTCAAGCGGATGCCGCTCGATGCGCCCGGCGGCAATCCGCTGGAGAAAATCCGCAGGATCGTGATCTGGTGCCTGCTCGGCGTGCAGCGCGACTCGCAGTTGCGGCGCGTGTTCAGCATCCTGTTCATGAAGTGCGAGTACGTCGCGGACATGGAGCCGCTGCTGCAGCGCAACCGCGCGGGGATGAGCGAAGCGCTGCACGCGATCGATGCCGATCTCGCGGGCGCCGTGCGGCTCAAGCTGCTGCCCGAGCGGCTCGACACATGGCGTGCGACGCTGATGCTGCACACGCTTGTCAGCGGTTTCGTGCGTGACATGCTGATGCTGCCCGACGAGATCGACGCCGAGCAGCATGCGGAACAGCTCGTCGACGGCTGCTTCGACATGATGCGTTACAGCCCGGCGATGCTGAAGACGAACGACTGACCGGCGGCCCCTCCGCCGGTGCGCCGCGCACCGCGGCATCGCGACCGGCCGGTCGATCCGGCCACGCGCGGGCGGCAGCGCCGCTCCGCCCGGTCGCCCCCCTGCTCTCCCCGATTCGCTCAGGCCGCCTTCGCGCGTTGCGCGCGGGCCCGCCGGTTCGACGCGGCCACCGAATCGCGCGCCGGCATCGCCGCGCCGCCGAGTCCCGCGATCCATGCATCGGTCGACATCACGGCCGCGAAATTCGACTGAAACACCACCGTGTACGCGCGGTGAATCTCTTCGGCGCTCGCCGCACCCGCTTCGTTCTCGTACGGCAACGCGCCGGTCGCGTCCGCCAGATACTCGACGGCGAGCCCCGCGTGCGCCGCGTGATAGACCGTCGACGCATTGCAGTTGTGCGTCATGTAGCCGGCGACCGCGAGCGTGTCGATGCCGCGCGCGTCGAGCCATGCGGCGAGATCGGTGCCGGCGAACGAACTCGCCTGCGACTTCACGATCAGGTGCGCATACGGCCGGTCGGCGACGACCGGATGCAGCGCGACGCCGTCCGTGCCCGGCGCGAAGATCGGCGCTCCCGCCGGCGCGACGTGCTGGACGACGATCACGGGCACGCCGGCCGCGTGCGCGGCGTCGATCGCGCGGCCGATGTTCGCCAGCGATGCGTCGACGGGCGGATATTCGATCGGCAGGTTGCCCGTCACGTATTCGTTCTGGACATCGATCACGATCAGCGCACGGCGGGAAGCGGAAGGCAATTGAGCATTCGACATGGCAGGCTCCGGTTTCGGCGGCGCCGCCCCGCTCCGGAACGGGGCGGCCAGCAGCGCGATGCGATGCATTGTCGGATCGCATCGCGCTGACGGACAGTGGCCCGATAGCCATTCTTCGATAGAATCGGGCCATCACTCTTCCGGAGCCCGTCATGCGCGCCGCCGCGTCGTCCGTTGCCCCTGCCCCGACCGTCGTCGCCGTGATTGCGTACGACGGCATCAGCCCGTTTCACCTGTCGGTGCCGTCCGTCGTGTTCGGCAAGGAACGCGACGCGGCCGCGATGCCCGCGTTCGAGTTCCGCGTGTGCTCGGCCGAGCGCGGCCCGCTATCGACGACGGGCGGCTTCACGATCACCGCGCCGTACGGGCTCGAGGCGCTCGACGACGCGGACATCGTCATCGTCCCGGCATGGCGCGACCCCGACGAAGCACCGCCTTACGTGCTGGTCGATGCGGTCCGCGCGGCCGCCGCGCGCGGCGCGCAGGTCGTCGGCCTGTGCCTCGGCGCGTACGTGCTCGCCGCAGCCGGGCTGCTCGACGGGCGCCCGGCCACGACGCACTGGGCGTGGGCCGACGACTTCGCGCAGCGCTTTCCGCGTGTGAAGCTCGACCCCGACGTGCTGTACGTCGACGACGGCAACCTGATGACGTCGGCCGGCACGGCAGCGGGGCTCGACTGCTGCCTGCACGTCGTGCGGCGGCGCTTCGGCTCGGACGCCGCGAACCGAATCGCGCGCCGTCTCGTGATCCCGCCGCACCGCCAGGGCGGGCAGGCCCAATACGTGCCGCAGCCGGTCGCCGCGCATCCGCGCGACGCGCGGCTCGCGGGTCTGCTCGACTGGGTGCGCGCGCATCTGGACATCGCGCACAGCGTGGATTCGCTCGCCGAACGCGTGCTGATGAGCCGGCGCACGTTCACGCGCCACTTCCGCCAGGCGACGGGCACGACCGTCACCGCGTGGCTGCAGGCCGAGCGGCTCACGCGCGCGCAGCATCTGCTGGAAACCACGGGACAATCGATCGACGCAGTCGCACAGGCGGCCGGTTACGGCTCGAGCGTGTCGCTGCGTCAGCATTTCGCGGGCGCGCTCGGCACGTCGCCGTCGGCCTATCGGAGGGAATTTCGCGGCGCCGCGCCCGATGCGCGGCGCTAATGGCCGCCGCGCCGCCGGCGCTCGACCCGGTATCGCGGTGGGCGCCGGCCGCTCAGACGCCGTTGATCCAGCGCGCCGCATACAGCAGCAGCGCGACGAACACGACGATCGCCGCCCACGCCCAGACGGGCAGCGGGCCGGATTCGCGATGATGCACGGCGCTCGCGACGCGGCCGCTCAGCGCGCCGCCGAGGTGCGGCGGCAGCGGACGCTTCGCCGCGGCCATCAGCGACGCGGGCCGCAGGAACACATGCTGGCGACGCTGCGGGCTCGAACGCGCGCGGTTCGGCACGAGACCGTGCTTCGCCTGCACGACCGCGCAGAATTCCCGGAAGAAATCGTCGGTCCACGCGTGCAGCGCATTCTCGATCTGCCGTGCCGGTAGTTCGGCGAGCGGCCCGCTCGCCGTCGCCCACACGACGTATTCGATGCGCGTCGCGGCCGCGTCGTCATCGTCCGGCCGCAGCACCAGCTCGACCTGCCCGCGCAGCGCGCCGAGGCCGTCGGCCCGCGCCTTGAAGTTGAGTACGCGGCGCGGCTGGCCTTCCGCGTCGCCCTGCTCGCTCGCCGAATGCGCACGCACGTCGTAGCGCGCACGCAGCGGGCCGAGCGGCACCGTGATGGTCAGCGCGAATTCGCCGTGCGCGTGCTTCACGAAGGATTCGCAATGGTCGAAGCTCGCCCGCAGCAACGCGAGATCCTCGAGGGCTTCCCGCACGACGGCCGGCGCGAGCGGTACGCGTAACGTGTCGTTCAGTTCCATGATGCCTCCCCGATGAACGCGCGCCGCATCAGGACGTCTCGATGAGACTGTCGACCCGCGCGACATCGAAGGCGACGTAGTGCGCCAGCGCGGACGCGGTCTCCCCCGGTGCCTCGTAACTCCATGCGGCGTTCTCGATCACGCCGTCTTCCGTCTGCAGGTTGAAATACACGGCACGGCCCCTCAGCGGACAATCCGTCGTGACGCTCGACTTCACGAGCCGGTGCATGTTGACGTCGCCGCGCGGCAGGTAATGGATGTCCGGCAGGCCCGTTTCGCGCACGGTCAGCGCGCCGTGCGAATCGGCATACGTGATGCCGCGATGGATCACGCGCACGCGATGGCGGTTCGGCACGATTTCGAGGCGAAGGTCGGCAGCATCGGACATCGTTTCTCCTCCGGACGGCGGCCCCGGCGGGCAAGCCGGGCGCAGGAAACGAAAAAGCCACGGCACAGGTGCCGTGGCTCTCATTATGGGCGAAACCGCTTCCGATTGCGCGGCCTGGCCGCGCCCGCGCGCGATACGCTACTGCGCACTCCACTGGAACGCGGCCTTCGCCCCGCCCTTCGCGCCGACCGTGACCGCGCGCGATTCGTCGCTGCCCTGGTACGACGCGTGCACGGTGTACCGCCCTGGCGGCAGCTTCACGAGCATGTACGGCCCGCGCGCGTCCGTCGTCAGCAGCTCGGTGCCCTTGCCGTCGACGATCCGCACATGGACGTCGGCCAGGAATTCGCCACCCTTGCCGGTGAAGCGCAGTGCGAGCGGCCACGCCGCTTCGCTCTGCTCGAATGCCGTCGATTGATCCTTGCCGATGCCACCCGACACGTAGCTGACATCGCCCTGCTGGCTCGCCGCGGGCAAGCCGTCCGATTGTGCGTACGCGCCGGGCGCGGCGACGGCGAAGCCGGCGGCCAGCGCCGCGGCGGCGGCAAATCGGGACACGTTGCGTAGATATTGCATGGCTCCCTCCTTTTCGGGTCGGAACACAGCACCACGGGCCGAACGCCGGCAGCGCCCGCCAAGGCCGGCAAAGCCGGCCCGCAGCGGCCGCCGGTCAGCTCAGGTCGACCGGCACGAAGATCTGTGCATTATCGCGCTGGATCAGGAGAGCAAGACTGTTGCCCGCTCCCTTGACCGCGTCGCGCAATTGCTCGGCGCTCGTGACCGGGCGGCCGTTCACCGCGAGGATCACGTCGCCGGGCTGGATGCCCGCACTGGCTGCCGGGCCGCCGGCCTGCTGCACGATCAGCCCGTGCGACAGGCTGGTGGCGCTGCGCTCCTGCGGCGTGAGCGGACGCACCGCGACGCCGAGGCGCCCCTGCTCGACGGGGCCGCCGTCGTTCGAGGCCAGCTTCGTGTCGGACATCGCGCCGAGCGTCACGCTGATCGACTTCTTCGACTTGTCGCGCCACACCTGCAGATCGGCCTTCGAGCCCGGCTTCAGGTTCGCGATCTGCGCGGGCAGCGACGTGGAATCGGCAACCGGCGAGCCGTTGACCGCGAGAATCACGTCGCCCGGCTGCAAGCCCGCTTTCGCGGCCGGGCCGTTCGGGTCGACCGAGCTGACGAGCGCGCCGTCCGGCTTCTGCAGCCCGAACGAGCTCGCGAGCGTCTGGTTCAGCCCCTGCACGGCGACGCCGAGGCGGCCGCGGCTCACGTGGCCCGTCTTCACGAGCTCGTCCTTGACCTTGATCGCCTCGTTGATCGGGATCGCGAACGACAGGCCCTGGAAGCCGCCCGTCTGCGAGTAGATCATCGAGTTGATGCCGATCACCTCGCCCTGCAGGTTGAACAACGGGCCGCCCGAATTGCCGGGGTTCACCGGCACGTCGGTCTGGATGAACGGCGTGTAGTTCTCGTCGGGCAGCGAGCGCGATTTCGCGCTGATGATGCCGGACGTGACCGTGTTGTCGAAGCCGTACGGCGAACCGATCGCGACGACCCACTGGCCGACCTTGCTCTGTGCCGGATCGCCGATCTTCACGGTCGGCAGGCCGCTCGCGTCGATCTTCAGCACGGCGACGTCGGACTGCTTGTCGGCGCCGACGACCTTCGCCTTGTACTCGCGCTTGTCGGTCAGCTTGACCGTGACGACGTTCGCGCCGTCGATCACGTGCGCGTTGGTGAGGATGTACCCGTCCGCGCTGACGATGAATCCCGAACCGAGGCTCGCGCTCGGCTGGTCGTCCGGCTGCGTGTCGCCGCCCATGCCCGGCATCTGGCCGTAGAAGTGCTTGAAGAACTGGTAGAACGGATCGCTCGGATCCATCGGCAGCTGCGGCTGCGGCACGCGCCGCGACACCTGCTTCACGACGTGCTTCGCGCTGATGTTCACGACCGCCGGGCCGTAGGTTTCGACCAGCCCGGAGAAATCGGGAATGCCGGTCTTCGCCGCGGCCTCGGCCGGCATCAGCGCGGCGGCCTGCGCGGGCGTGATGATCTGCGGATCGGCGCGGCGGGTGCCTGCGACATAGCCGGCGGACAGGGCAGCCGCCACGGCGACCGCGACGGCGCCGCGCGCAAGGAATCGGGTGTTCATCGTAGGACCTCCTCTTTGTTAGGACGCAGCGTAACGACCCTGACTTAAAGGAGGCTTAATCGACCTTAAACGGGGCTTAGGCCGCCGCCGACGCCGTTCGTCATACGGATTCGGATGCCTGCGGCAACTGCGCCGGCATCTCGGCGTCGCGGAACACGACGCTTACGAGCAGGCCGCCCGCGGCCGCGTCGCCGAGCGTCACCGTCGCGCCCTGCTGCGCCGCGACGCGCTTGACGATCGCCAGCCCGAGCCCGCTGCCCGACACGTCGGCGCGCGCCCGCGCGGAGCTGTCGCGGTAGAAGCGGTCGAACACGCGCTCGCGCTCGTCGGCCGGGATGCCGGGGCCGCTGTCGCCGATCTGCACGCACACGCGGCCGGCCGCGTCGCGAGTCAGCGACACGTCGATGCGGCCGCCGTCCGGTGTGTACTTCACCGCGTTGTCGAGCAGGTTGCCGAACATCACGCGCAGCGCGCCGACATCCGCGACGACGGTCGCCGCGCTGCTTTCCTCGAAGCCGAGATCGATGCTGTGCCGTTGCGCGAGCGGTGCATGCGCGGCCACGCATTCGACGAGCAGCGCCTGCAGATCGACCGGCTCGCGCATCGTCGCGCCGTCCGGTTCGGCGCGCGCCAGCGCGAGCAACTGCTCGGCGAGCCGCGTCGCGCGCGTGACGCCGGCCTGTAGATCGGCAACCGCCTCGCGGCGCGACGTGTCGTCCTTCGCGCGCGCGACGAGCTGCGCCTGGATCTGCACGGCCGCGAGCGGCGTGCGCAGTTCGTGCGCGGCATCGGCGACGAAGGCCTTCTGCGTGTCGAGCGCCGCCGACAGCCGCGCGAGCAGCCCGTTCAGCGCACGCACGAGCGGCTGCACCTCGAGCGGCAGACGCGCATCGGGCAACGGATCGAGCGCTTCGGGCCGGCGCGCCTCGACCGCGCGCGTCACGCGGCCGAGCGGCGCGAGCCCGCGCCCGACGATCACCCAGACCGCCGCCCCGAGGAACGGCAGCAGTACGATCAACGGCCACAGCGTGCGCAGCGCCACGTTCGCCGCGAGCCGGTTGCGCACCGACAGCGGCTGCGCGAGCTGCACGACGTTGTCGCCGACGATCGCGCCGTACACACGCCATTCGCCGCGATCGGTGCGCTCGGTCGAGAAGCCGAGCTCCGCGCGCGGCGCGATCGGCGCACGCGGATGCGAGAAGTACATCAGCACGCCGTTGCGGTTCCAGATCTGGATCACGATGCCTTCGTCGCCGTTGGTGCGCGAACCGAACACCTGCGAGAACGGCTCGGACGGCAGCGCCGCGGCGATTTCCTGCAGCTGGTAGTCGAACAGCTCGTTCGCCTCGGCGAGCGCCTGGCGATAGATGAGCCAGCCCGCGGC
Source organism: Burkholderia sp. BCC1638 (assembly GCF_902833195.1). NCBI lineage: Bacteria > Pseudomonadati > Pseudomonadota > Betaproteobacteria > Burkholderiales > Burkholderiaceae > Burkholderia > Burkholderia sp. BCC1638. Next base: position 169,931 of record NZ_CADFEC010000010.1, on the reverse strand, counting down.
GCCCACGCCCGCGACGACGATCGCGAGCAGCCAGATCAGCAATTGATGACGAATCGACCTCACGCGTCAGCTTTCCTTGACGACCATGTAGCCGAGCCCGCGCACGTTGCGGATCAGGTCCGAGCCGAGCTTCTTGCGCAGCGCGTGGATGTAGACCTCGACCGTGTTGCTGCCGATCTCCTCGCCCCAGCCGTACATCTTTTCCTCGAGCTGGCTCTTCGACAGCACCGCGCCGGGCCGCGCGAGCAGCGCCTCGAGCAGCGCGAACTCGCGCGCGGACAGCGCGACGGGCGCGCCGTCGAGCGTCACCTGATGCGACGCGGGATCGAGCGTCAGCGCGCCGTGACGGATCAGCGACTCGCTGCGCCCCGCCTGGCGGCGGATCAGCGCGCGCATCCGCGCGCCCAGTTCGTCGAGGTCGAACGGCTTGACGAGGTAGTCGTCGGCGCCCGCGTCGAGCCCCTTCACGCGATCGGCCACCGCATCGCGCGCGGTGACGATCAGCACCGGCAGCGACAGCCCGCGCGCGCGCAAAGTGCGCAGCACGTCGATGCCGTCGCGCTTCGGCAGGCCGAGGTCGAGCAGCAGCAGGTCGTACGTCTCGCCGCCGAGCGCCGTGAGCGCGGCGTCGCCGTCCTGCACCCAGTCGACCGCGAAGCCGTCGGCGCGCAACGCCTTGCGTACGCCCTCGGCAATCATTCGATCGTCTTCAACAAGCAGAATCCGCATCGGAGCTGGAACCCATCGGGCGAGTGAAACATGGCGACCATTGTAGCGCCGCGAATCGCGTGCGCCCCGTGCAATGCAACAGAAAGGCGGATTGCAAGGGACGTGTGCGCACTTGTCTCTACAATGTGCGCTCCGGCGCCGCGCGCGCCCTGCCCGAATCCCGTGCTTTTCCCGTATTCGCCCATGCCGATTTCCGACCTTTCCGTCCGGTTCGCCCCCCGCGCCCGCCCGTTCCTGCGCGCGGCCGCCGTCGTCGCCACCTGCACGGCCCTTGCGTTCGCACCGTCCGCGCAGGCCCGCAAGAAGTCCCACAAGGAAGCGCGCAAGACCGCCGTCGTGTCGCCCGCCGCGCGGGCGGCCGGCCTGCCGGCGTCCGTGCTCGTCGCGCTGCAGCGCGCGAAGGTGCCGGCGTCTGCGATGAGCGTCGTCGTCGAGCGCGTCGGCGATCCCGAGCCGCTGATCGCATGGAATGCGAACCGACCGATGATGCCGGCGTCGACGATGAAGCTCGTCACGACCTTCTCGGGCCTGTCGATCCTCGGCCCCGACTACCGCTGGCGCACCACCGCGTATGCGGACGGCCCGGTCGATCCGGACGGCACGCTGCAGGGCAACCTGTACATCAAGGGCACCGGCGATCCGAAGCTCGTACCGGAGGAACTGATCGACCTCGTCGACAAGATCCGCAAGGCCGGCGTGAAGCGCGTGGCCGGCGGCCTCGTGCTCGACAAGAGCTATTTCGCCGCGTCGACGCGCGACCTGCCGTCGTTCGACGACGACGCGAGCGCACCGTACAACGTCGGCCCCGATCCGCTGCTGTATGCGTTCAAGGCCGTGTCGTTCACGGTCACGCCGGGCGACGACGGCAAGATCGCCGTCGACGTGCTGCCGCCGCTCGCGAACCTGTCGATCGACAACCAGCTGTACGAGGGCACCGGGTCGTGCGGCGCGGCGGCGGCGGCCGCGCGCCCGACGCTGTCGGCCGGCGGCGGGATCATGACCGCGTCGTTCGCCGGCGACTATCCGCTGCGCTGCGGCGCGCACACGACCAACCTCGCGATCCTCGATCACACGACGTTCTTCGCGCGCGGCTTCCTCGCGCTGTGGCAGCAGGACGGCGGCACGATCGCGGGCCCCGTCAGCGAAGGCAAGGTGCCGACCGCCGCGCGCCCGCTCGCCGTCCATCACAGCCCCGTGCTCGGCAGCATCGTCTACGACATCAACAAGTTCAGCAACAACGTGATGGCGCGCAACCTGTTCCTGACGATCGGCGCGGCCGCCGGCAAGCCGCCCGCGAGCCCCGAGCAGTCGAGCCGCGCGATTCACGCGTTCCTGCAGAAGAGCGGAATCGCGATGCCCGACCTCGACCTCGAGAACGGCTCGGGCCTGTCGCGCGAGGAGCACGTGAGCGCGCAGTCGCTCGCCGCGCTGCTGCAGGCCGCGAACGCGAGCCCCGTCGCGCAGGCGTTCATCGATTCGCTGCCGATCGCCGGCATCGACGGCACGATGAAGAACCGCCTGACCAACGCCGGCGTGCTCGGCAACGCGCACATCAAGACCGGCACGCTGCGCGACGTGCGCGCTATCGCGGGCTACGTCGCGGGCGCCGACGGCCAGAGCTACATCGTCGTCAGCTTCATCAACGACGATCACGCGGAAGCCGCGCGCGCCGCGCACGACACGCTGCTCGAATGGATCTACGCGGGCGCGCACTGACGACGCACTCGCCGCGACGCGGCGCGGCGCACGCATGTCCGGCTGTTGGCTTGCGTCGATCGCAGGGAGACACCGTGCGTCGGGCGCCCCGCCGCCGGCGATTTCGCCCCGTGCGGTTTGAAACGACCTCGGCCGCGGCGCGCCGCACACGGCCCGCCAGCCGTGCCCAAAAAACGGGGCCGCACCGCGTAGCCCCGTTGCGCATGACTTCCGTAGAAACCCTGTCCTCTGAGGGAACCCTCTACGCTCCCCCCTCGCCTAGCGCGTGGCGATTGCGTAGGCTGTTGGCCTGACCGATATCTACAACGGGCCGTACGCCCGGCTTCACGGCTTGCAGGGGAAAGGAGGAGACACGTCCATGCGATTCGACGTCGAATTGCTTCTGCTCGCGCTGGCGCCCGTCTTCCTGCTCTGCATCGCGTGGGAAGCCTGGCACCTCGCCCGCACGCGTGCGCAGGACCATGTCTATGCATGGCGCGACACGCTGTGCAACGCGGCGCTCGCACTGATGCACCAGGGCGCCGACAAGCTCGCGTGGCTGTTCGTGATCCCCGTTTATGCGTACTGCTACGCACATTTCCGGCTGTTCACGTGGCACGACGGCTGGCTGTCGTTCGCCGTGCTGTTCGTCGGCCAGGACTTCCTCTACTACGTGTTCCATCGCGCGAGCCATCGCGTGCGCTGGCTGTGGGCCGCGCACGTCGTGCATCACTCGTCCGAGCGGATGAATTTCTCGACCGCGTTCCGGCAGAGCCTGATGTATCCCGTCGCGGGCATGTGGGCGTTCTGGCTGCCGCTCGCGTTCCTCGGCTTTCCGCCGCAGCAGATCGTCGGCATCGTGCTGATCAACCTCGCGTTCCAGTTCTTCGTGCACACGCAGGCGATCGGCAAGCTCGGCTGGCTCGAATACGTGTTCAACACGCCGTCGATCCATCGCGCGCACCATGCACGCAACCCGCGCTACATCGACCGCAATTACGCAGGTGTGCTCGTGATCTGGGACCGCCTGTTCGGCAGCTACGTCGAGGAGTCGCCCGACGATCCGCCGCAATACGGAATCGTCGAGCCGCTCGGCTCGAACAATCCGCTCGTCGCGACGTTTCACGAGTGGGTGTCGATGGCGGCCGACGCGTTGCGCGTCCACGGATGGCGCAACAAGCTGCGCGCGATTTTCGGCCCGCCCGAATGGGCGAGCGCTTATCATGCGCAGATCGCCGAGGCCGCGAATCGCGATCCGCGCACCGTGCCGCTTGCGGCCGTGCGCGACCAATAACCGTTTCAGCCAACGGCCGCCGCGCAGCCCGGATCCGAGCCGGCGCGCGGCAGATGAGAAACACATCGGGCCATATCTACGAGGAGATCGAACGATGCAGTCACAACGACAATTCCCGTCGCGCACCCGTCAACGCCTGCTGCGCACCGCGCAGGTCGCGATCGCGGGCGCCGCGCTCGCCCTGCTCGCCGCGTGCGGCGGCGGCGACGACAACAACAGCAGCGCGTCGAACACGCCGCCGTCCGGCGTGAAGATGCAGGTCGTGTCGTTCGGCGACAGCCTGTCGGACGCCGGCACCTACTCGCAGATCAAGCTCGGCTTCGGCGGCGGCCGCTTCACGACCAACCCCGGCCAGGTGTGGACGCAGGACGTCGCGCAGTACTACGGCGACACGCTGCAGCCCGCGAACCAGGGCGGCTTCGGCATTCCGCTGCAGGCCACGGGCGGCCTCGGCTACGCGCAGGGCGGCTCGCGCGTGACGCTGCAACCGGGTATCGGCCACGCCACCTCGAGCGTGCCGAACGCCGACTACGCGCAGGCCACGACGACCCCGATCGCCGACCAGGTCAAGCAATACCTGACGCAGCACGGCAGCTTCAACGCCGGCCAGATCGTGCTGATCAACGGCGGCGCCAACGACATCTTCTATCAGGCACAGGTCGCGCAGGCGCAGGGCAACACGCCGGCCGCGCAGCTCGCGGCCGCGCAGGCGATCGGCCTCGCCGCGCAGCAGCTCGGCGGCATCGTCCAGCAGATCGTCGCGGCCGGCGCGTCGCACGTGTTCGTCGCGACGGTGCCGGACATCGGCGGCACGCCGCTCGCACTGCAAGGCGGCCCGCAGACGCAAGCCGCGTTCACGCAGCTGTCGGGGCTGTTCAACCAGACGCTGGTCGGCACGCTCGCCGCGCTGAAGGTCGACACGACGAAGTACGCGGTGGTCGATGCGTTCAAGTGGCAGGACGGCATCGCGGCCAACTACCAGGCGAACGGCTTCAGCGTGTCGAACACCGACACCGCATGCAACCTGAAGGCGATGGTCGCGGCGGCGACCCAGTACGGCGTCGCGGACGCGACCGCCTTCGGCTCGTCGCTGTTCTGCTCGCCGCAGACCTACACGACCGCCAACGCGGACCAGACCTACATGTTCGCCGACACGGTCCACCCGACGACGCGCCTGCACGCGCTGTTCGCGCAGTACGTCGAACAGCAGATCGCGGCCTCGGGCGTCGGCAAGTAAGCCGGGCGCCACGCGCGCAAGCGAAAACGCCCGACCGGTTCGCCGGTCGGGCGTTTTTCATTTCATGAGCGGATACGAACGACTGCGTCAGTCGCGCGCTTCGAATGCGGCGGCCGCACGACCGAGACGATCGTTGACCGCGATCCATTCAACGGTCTCGGGCAGTTTCTCAACGAGGATGCGAGCGACCTGCGCGCGGTCCAGCGCGCGCAGCATGCCGTACAGGTCGCGCGCATACGCCTGCGGATCTTCCGGCGCCGCGACGAAATGCACGCCGTCGGCCTGCGCCCAGCGTCCCGCGCGCGACGCGCGTGCGACGAGCGCGACACGTTCGCCATCGGTCTGCGCCGCCGCGAGCAGCGGCTCGAGCGCATCGAACGGCAGCAGCGCGAGCGGCGTGCGCGGCGCGTAATGCGCCTTCAGCGTGCCCGACGCGCGCGGTGCGGTCGCGTCGCTGCCGTCGGGCAGGCGCGGCGCGCGGCCGAGCACGTCGGCGATCTGCTGCGGCGTCACGTGGCCGGGGCGCAGTAGCGCCGGGAAGCCGCGCGACAGGTCGAGGATCGTCGATTCGATGCCGACTTCCGATGGGCCGCCATCGAGCACGTGCACGGTGTCGCCGAATTCGTCGCGCACGTGTTGGGCGGTGGTCGGGCTCACGTGACCGAAGCGGTTCGCGGACGGCGCGGCGACGCCGCCGTGGCCGCCGCGCCGCGCGCTGAACGCGGCCAGCAGCGCCTGCGCGACCGGATGCGACGGACAGCGCAGGCCGACCGAATCCTGACCACCGCTCACGGCGTCCGGAATGCGCGCATGGCGCTTCAGGATCAGCGTCAGCGGGCCTGGCCAGAATTCATCGATCAGCGCCCGCGCATCGGCCGGCAGGTCTTCGACCCAGTAACCGGGATCGCCGCCGGGCGGCAGGTGCACGATCACCGGATGGTTCGCCGGACGCCCCTTCGCCGCGTAAATGCGCGCGACGGCCTCGGGATTCGCCGCGTCGCCGCCGAGCCCGTACACGGTTTCGGTCGGGAACGCGACGAGTTGCCCCGCGTCGAGCAGCGCGGCAGCCGCGTCGATCTGAGCGGGCGTCACGGAGTTCGGGAGATCGATGGACATCGGCTGGCGCCTCAGTCGAGCGGCACGCGCAGCAGCTGCGCGCACGCGGTGGCGGCGGCAACGGCATCGTCGCGCGTCTCGGCCGTGAAGTTCACGTGGCCCATCTTGCGGCCGACGCGCGCTTCTTCCTTGCCGTACAGGTGCAGGTGCGCAGCCGGCATCGCGGCGACCGTGTCCCACGGCGGCGTGACGGCCTCGGCCGCGGCGCCGTTCGGGAACCACACGTCGCCGAGGATGTTCAGCATCGCGGCCGGCGAATGCTGGCGCGGATTGCCGAGCGGCATGCGCGTCATCGCGCGCACCTGCTGCTCGAACTGGCTCGTTGCGCACGCATCGACCGTGTAGTGACCAGAGTTGTGCGGGCGCGGCGCCATTTCGTTCGCGACGAACGAGCCGTCTTCCAGCACGAAGAATTCGACGCAGAGCACACCGACGTAGCCGAGCGTATCGGCGATCCGGACGGCTGCCTGCTGCGCCTCCTCGACGCGCGCGGCATCGGCGGCCGGCGCCGGCACGACGGTCAGCGCGAGGATGCCGTTGTGATGCACGTTCTGCGCGAGCGGGAATGCGGCCGAGCGGCCGTCCGCGCCGCGCGCGATCAGCGCGGACACTTCGTATTTCAGCGGCAGGCGCTTTTCGAGCACGCACGGCACGCCGCCGAGCGACGCATGCGCGTCGCGCGCTTCCCGCGCGGTGTTCACGCGCACCTGGCCCTTGCCGTCGTAACCGAGGCGCGCCGTCTTCAGGATGCCCGGCAGCACCGCGTCGAGCGCGGCATCGTCGAGCGCGGCGAGCGCCGCCGCCGATTCGATCACGACGTGCGGTGCGACCGGCACGCCCGACGCCTCGATGAAACGCTTCTCCGCGATCCGGTCCTGCGCGACCGCGACGCAGCGGCCGGCCGGTGCGACGAACGTCGTGCGCGCGAGGAAATCGAGGCTCGCGGCCGGCACGTTCTCGAATTCCGTCGACACGGCATCGCACAGCCCGGCCAGTTCGGCGAGCGCGGCTTCGTCGTCGTAGGCCGCGCGCAGGTGACGGTCGGCGACCGCGCCGGCGGGGCTCGTCGGATCGGGATCGAGCACGGCGACGCGATAGCCCATCGACTGGGCGGCAAAGCAGAACATGCGGCCGAGCTGGCCGCCGCCGACCATGCCCAGCCACGCGCCGGGCAGGATCGGGGAAACGGAATCAGGAGTTGCGGTCATGTCAGTGGTCGGTCGCGGCGGGCGCTGCCCGCCGCAGTGATGAGGATCAGGCGGCCGCTGGAACGGCAGTGCGGCCGCCGGTGCGCCGTCATGCGAGCGGCGGCAGCACCATCGCGTGCGCGGCTTCGTTCTGGCGCACGCGGAACGCGGCGAGGCGGTTCGCGTAGTCGACCGACGTGCCGGACAGAATCGACACCGCGAACAGCGCGGCGTTCGCGGCGCCGGCCTCGCCGATCGCGAACGTCGCGACCGGCACGCCCTTCGGCATCTGCACGATCGAGTGCAGCGAATCGACGCCCTTCAGGTACTTGCTCGCGACCGGTACGCCGAGCACCGGCACCGTGGTTTTCGCGGCCAGCATGCCGGGCAGGTGCGCGGCACCGCCGGCGCCCGCGATGATCGCGCGCAGCCCGCGCTCGCGCGCCTTCTCCGCGTAGTCGAACATCTCGTCGGGCATCCGGTGCGCGGACACGACCTTCGCTTCGTACGGCACGCCGAATTCCTGCAGGATCGCGACCGCGTTCTTCATCACGTCCCAGTCGGAACTCGAACCCATCAGCACGCCGACGAGCGGCGCGCTGTGCGTGTGGGCAGTCTGGACTTCACTCATTTCGTGCGTTCCTTCCTTCAGGCGAGCGGCTGGCCGGTGATGCGCTCGAGCGCTTCCTGGTACTTCGCGGCCGTCTTCTCGACGACGTCGGCCGGCAGTGCCGGTGCCGGCGCGGTCTTGCCCCACGGCTGCGCCTCGAGCCAGTCGCGCACGAACTGCTTGTCGAACGACGGCGGGTTGGTGCCGACCTGGTACTGGTCGGCCGGCCAGAAGCGCGACGAATCGGCCGTCAGCACTTCGTCCATCAGGTACAGCTTGCCGTGATTGTCGAGGCCGAATTCGAACTTCGTGTCGGCGATGATGATGCCGCGCGTCGCCGCGTAGTCGGCTGCTTCCTTGTACAGGCGGATCGAGATGTCGCGGATCGTCGCGGCCAGCTCGGTGCCGATGCGGCGCTCGGTTTCCTCGAACGTGATGTTCTCGTCGTGCTCGCCGAGCTCGGCCTTCGCGGCCGGCGTGAAGATCGGCTCGGGCAGCTTTTGCGCGTTCTGCAGGCCTTCCGGCAGCTTCACGCCGCACACGGCGCCCGACTCCTGGTATTCCTTCCAGCCGCTGCCGGCCAGGTAGCCGCGCACGACCGCCTCGATCATGATCGGCTCAAGGCGCTTGACGACCACGCCGCGGCCCTTGACCTGCTCGACCTCGTCGGCCGAGACGACCGCTTCCGGCGCATCGCCCGTCAGGTGGTTCGGCACGATGTGCGCGAGCTTGTCGAACCAGAAGTTCGCCATCTGGTTCAGCACGCGGCCCTTGTTCGGAATCGGCTCGCCCATGATCACGTCGAATGCCGACAGGCGATCCGTCGTGACGATCAGGAGCTTGTCGTTGCCGACCGCGTAGTTGTCGCGGACCTTGCCGCGACCGAGGAGCGGCAGCGAGCGGAGCGTGGATTCGTAAAGGGTAGACATCGTCTTTTCGCAGATAAGGAGCCAAACAAAAAGGGAAACGCCGTTCCCCGCGGCAGGCGGGAACGGCGGTCTTGCAATGCGTCGGCGAACCGGCGGGCGATCAGGCCCGCCGGCTGCCGGCCGGCCCTTGTTCGGCCGGACGGAACGGCCGCCCCGAGGGCCGGATCGAATCCGGCGCCCGGGCGGCCAGCCCCGGCCCGGCGGCAAGACCGGGCGGGGCAATCGTACTACAGTCTCAGCGCACGACCTGCGCAAGCGCGCCGGACTTGTACTGTTCGGCGATCTTGTCGAGCGACACCGGCTTGATCTTCGCGGCCTGGCCTTCGCAGCCGAACGCGAGGTAGCGGTCGACGCACACCTGCTTCGCCGCTTCGCGCGCGGGCTTCAGGTAGTCGCGCGGATCGAACTTGCCCGGGTTCTCGAACAGGTAGCGGCGGATCGCGCCGGTGATCGCGAGACGCAGGTCGGTGTCGATGTTGATCTTGCGCACGCCGTGCTTGATGCCTTCCTGGATTTCCTCGACCGGCACGCCGTAGGTTTCCTTCATGTCGCCGCCGAATTCGCGGATCTCGGCCAGCAGTTCCTGCGGCACCGACGACGAACCGTGCATCACCAGGTGCGTGTTCGGGATGCGTGCGTGGATTTCCTTGATGCGCTGAATCGACAGGATGTCGCCCGTCGGCTTCTTCGAGAACTTGTACGCGCCGTGCGACGTACCGATCGCGATCGCGAGCGCGTCGCACTGCGTGAGCTTCACGAAGTCGGCGGCCTGCTCCGGATCGGTCAGCAGTTGCTCGCGGGTCATCGTGCCTTCCGCGCCGTGGCCGTCTTCCTTGTCGCCCTTCATCGTCTCGAGCGAGCCGAGCACGCCGAGTTCGGCTTCGACCGTCACGCCGATCGAGTGCGCCATCTCGACGACCTTGCGCGACACCTCGACGTTGTATTCGTACGAGGCGACCGTCTTGCCGTCGGCTTCGAGCGAACCGTCCATCATCACGCTGGTGAAACCGCTGCGGATCGCGCCCATGCACACGGCCGGCGACTGGCCGTGGTCCTGGTGCATCACGACCGGGATGTGCGGATACGACTCGACCGCCGCTTCGATCAGGTGGCGCAGGAACGGCTCGCCCGCGTACTTACGCGCGCCGGCCGATGCCTGCATGATCACGGGCGCGCCGACCTGATCCGCCGCCGCCATGATCGCCTGGACCTGCTCCAGGTTGTTCACGTTGAAGGCCGGCAGGCCGTAACCGTGCTCTGCCGCGTGGTCCAGCAATTGACGCATTGATACGAGAGGCATTGTGGAACTCCTTGGAATGAAAACCGGTGCGCCCTGACGCCGGCGCGGTGCTCGGCCCCGTCGAAACCGGGGCGGCACGGCGCGGCTGAGCGTCGAATAGCCGCATTTTATCGCGAAGCGCCTCCGATTCCGACCGGCCGGTAGCGCGTACTCGCAATTTGTTACCTTCGCACGGCACAATCCGGCCAAAAAACAGAAAAAAAGCCGCGCGGGGCATCAGACCCCGCACGGCTTTCGTCAAAAAAACGGTGCCCGATCGGCTCGGGCGGCCGGTGAACCGGCCGCCGGGCCGGCCCGGCGCATGCCGGCGCTCAATAATGCTCGCCGACCCGCACAATCTTCAGCGTGTTGGTGCCGCCCGCCTGCCCCATCGGCTCGCCGACGGTCAGCACGACCATGTCGCCGTGCTGCACGTAGCCCTGCTTGACGACGATCTCGAGCGCCGCCTGCAGCGCCGAATCGCGATCGCTGTTGAAGTCGACGTGCAGCGGCGTCACGTTGCGGTACAGCGCCATCGTGCGCTCGCTGCCGACGCGCGGCGTCAGCGCGAAGATCGGCACGTGCGTGTAGTGACGCGACATCCACAGCGCGGTCGCGCCCGATTCGGTCAGCGCGACGATTGCCTTCGCACCGAGGTGATACGCGGTGAACAGCGCGCCCATCGCGATCGACTGGTCGATCCGCGTAAACGTGCGGTCGAGGAAATCCTTGTCCAGCTCGACGTGCTCGGACTTTTCCGCCTCGACGCACACGGCCGCCATCGTCTCGATCGTGACGACCGGGTACTTGCCGGCGGCCGTCTCGGCCGACAGCATCACCGCGTCGGTGCCGTCGAGCACCGCGTTCGCGACGTCCGACACTTCCGCGCGGGTCGGCACCGGCGCGTGGATCATCGATTCCATCATCTGCGTCGCGGTGATCACGAGCTTGTTCGACTCGCGCGCCATCCGGATCATCCGCTTCTGCAGCGCCGGCACGGCCGCGTTACCGACTTCCACCGCGAGGTCGCCACGCGCGACCATGATGCCGTCGGACGCGTCGAGAATGCTCTGCAGCGCCGGAATGGCCTCCGCGCGCTCGATCTTCGCGATCATCTTCGGCTTGATGCCGTATGGCGCGCCCGCGATGTTCGCGAGCTGGCGCGCCATTTCCATGTCCGTCGCATTCTTCGGGAACGACACCGCGACCAGATCCGCGCCGAGCGACATCGCCGTGCGGATGTCTTCCATGTCCTTCGCGGTCAGCGCGGGCGCCGACAGACCGCCGCCCTGACGGTTGATCCCCTTGTTGTTCGACAGCTCGCCGCCCACCTTGACGATCGTGTGGATCTCGTCGCCGAGCACGCGCTCGACGGTCAGCACGATCAGGCCGTCGTTCAGCAGCAGCAGGTCGCCCGGCTTCAGGTCGCGCGGCAGTTCCTTGTAGTCGAGGCCGACGCGCTCGTCGTTGCCGAGTTCGCAGCCCGCATCGAGGATGAAGGCCTGGCCCGGCACGAGGGTCGTCTTGCCGTTCTCGAACTTGCCGACGCGGATCTTCGGGCCCTGGAGGTCGGCCATGATCGCGATCTCGCGGCCGACCTTGCGGGCGGCCTCGCGCACCATCTCGGCGCGCTGGCGGTGATCGTCGGCCGTGCCGTGCGAAAAGTTGAGCCGCACGACGTCGAGGCCCGCCTGCATCATCTGCAGCAGAATCTCCGGCGAACTGGAAGCCGGGCCGATCGTGGCGACTATCTTGGTGGCGCGCTGCATGAAACTCCTCATCTGGATCAAGGTGGATGCGCTGGGTGAAACGCTGCGAGAGCCGGAATCGGCGGGCCCAGCGGCGGCCGTTCCGGGGGGCGTGCCGGTGCTTGCGCCCGGCATCGCTTTGTTCTGAATCTCGTGGTGCTGCACGACCGCGTCGCCGGCGGCCGCCGGTGCGCGCGGGGTCGAGTTCGCCCGCGCGGGCGCGCGTTTGCGCTTGCCCGCGCCGGCCGGCTGCTCCGCCTTCGCGGAGCGCGCGGCCCTCGTCACCCCTGCGCGCGCCGCCACGCTCAGGCCGCCCGCGTTTCGAGCACTTCCACTGCCGGCAGCTTCTTCCCCTCGAGGAACTCGAGGAAGGCGCCGCCGCCCGTCGAGATGTAGCTGACCTGGTCATGGATGCCGTACTTCGCGATGGCCGCGAGCGTGTCGCCGCCGCCCGCGATCGAGAACGCGGACGATTTGGCGATCGCTTCGGCGAGCGTCTTGGTGCCGTTGCCGAACTGGTCGAACTCGAACACGCCGACCGGGCCGTTCCAGACGATCGTGCCGGCCTTCTCGAGCTGGCTGGCGAGCGCCTTGGCCGTATCCGGGCCGATGTCGAGGATCATGTCGTCCGCTTCGATGTCGGCGACCTGCTTCACCGTGGCCGCGGCCGTCGGCGAAAATTCCTTGGCCGTCACGACGTCGGTCGGGATCGGCACCGACGCGCCGCGCTCGCGCGCCTCGTCGATGATCGCCTTCGCCTCGGCGACGAGATCGGCTTCCGCGAGCGACTTGCCGATCGACAGGCCGGCCGCGAGCATGAACGTGTTCGCGATGCCGCCGCCGACGATCAGCTGATCGACCTTGCCGGCGAGCGACTTGAGAATCGTCAGCTTGGTCGACACCTTCGAACCGGCGACGATCGCGACCAACGGGCGAGCCGGGTTGCCGAGCGCCTTGCCCAGCGCGTCGAGTTCGGCGGCCAGCAGCGGGCCCGCGCACGCGACCGGCGCGTACTTCGCGATCCCGTGGGTGGTCGCTTCCGCGCGGTGCGCGGTGCCGAACGCGTCATTCACGTAGACGTCGCAGAGCTTCGCCATCTTCTGCGCGAGCTCGTCCGAATTCTTCTTCTCGCCCTTGTTCACGCGGCAGTTCTCGAGCAGCACGACCTGGCCCGGCGCGACGTTCACGCCGTTCTCGACCCAGTTCGAGACGAGCGGCACGTCACGGCCGAGCAGTTCGGCGAGACGCTTCGCGACCGGTGCGAGCGAGTCTTCCGGCTTGAACTCGCCTTCGGTCGGACGACCGAGGTGCGACGTGACCATCACGGCCGCGCCGGCGTCGAGCGCGGCCTGGATGGCCGGCACGGACGCGCGCACGCGCGTGTCTTCGGTGATGTTGCCGTGATCGTCCTGCGGGACGTTCAGGTCGGCGCGGATGAACACCCGCTTGCCGGCGAGCTGGCCGGCGGCGATCAGGTCGGTAAGACGCTTGACTTGGCTCATGTTGAACAGATTGAAGTAGTGGATGGGGAAAGGGGGTTCACGCTGGACGTGCGCGGGCTGCCGCGAAAGGGCGCCGGATGCGGCCGTGGCTGGCGGTTCGCATGACGCGCACGGGTAAAAAATCTCGAACGGGCATTCTAGCCGATCCACCCGGCAGACTGACCCGTGCGGCGGCGAATTCCGCCTATTTGGGATCGTAAGCGGCCGTCGACACATTTCCGCAACGCAACAATACGCGCTTGCCCTTGGCCGGCACCCGGTGGGCGGGCACGGCGATTCGTCAGAAGATCAGCCGCAGCACGGTGAAAACGAGCATCCCGACGACGATCGTGCCGAGCATGCTGCGCCGCCACAAAAACCAGCCGAGACCGGCGAGCGCGGCGTAAAACGGATGGTTGGATAGCGCGAACGACAGCCCGGTCGGCGTTTCGAGCACGTCGGGCAGCACGACCGCGACGAGCGCGGCGGCCGGCGCGTAGCGCAGCGCGCGCTGCGCGCGCTCGGGCAGCACGGTGCGTTCGCCGCCGATCAGGAACAGCGCGCGCGTGACGGCCGTGACGATCGTCATCCCGACGATCACGATCCAGATTTCCGTCGCGCTCATTCGATTTCCTTTTCGTGCACGGTTTCGGTGCGGATGCGGCGCCAGTCGGCGCGTTCGACGAAGAAATCGGCCGTGCACCCGGCCGCGAGCGCGGCCAGCACCGCGATCGGCAGCGCGAGCCGGTACGGCAGGTCGAACGCGATCAGCGACACGATGCCCGCGACCGCGACGGCCGCGAGCGTCGAGCGGTTCGCGACCGCCGACACCATGATCGGGAGCAGTGCGAGCGTGCCGGCCAGCTCCAGCCCCCAGCTCGCGGGAAAGAAGCTCGCGAGCAGGATGCCGGCGAGCGACGACACCTGCCACGACGCCCAGCTCGCGAGCGCCATCCCCCAGAAATACGCCTCCTTGCCCGGCGCGTGGCCGTATGCGAAGCCCTGTTTCTGGAACAGCAGGTAGATCACGTCGCCGTTGAAATAGCCGATCGCGAGGCGCCGCCACAGCGGCAGGTAGGAAAAATGGGGCGCAAGCCCGGCGCTGAAGATCACGAAGCGCATGTTGACCATCGTGGCCGTGAGCAGGATCGTCCAGATCGGCAGCTTCGCGACGAGGAGCGGCAGCACCGCGAGCTGCGACGAGCCCGCGTAGACGAAGATCGACATCGCGCTCGCCTGCCCGAGCGTCATCACCGACTTGCTCATCGCGACCCCGGTGACGAGCCCCCAGGACAGGATCGCCATCAGTGTCGGGGAATAGTCGCGCGCGCCCTGGATCAGCGCGAAGCGGTCGGTGGCGGAGAATCGAGCGAGCATGGGAAGCGGGCCGCGGCGGGCGGTTCGTCGGGCCGCCGGCGCCTCCTGCCGGTACGACCCGTCGTTATTGGAATCGGTACCGGGCGATTATAGCGCCGGCCCCGTGCCGACCGACCGGATCGCCTTCAAATGACGCTAAAATAAGCGTCTTTCCGGCTCAATGCTGCACACAACCCGCTGCACAACTGCTTCCCAGGAGAATCCTATGTCAATGGCCGACCGCGACGGCAAGATCTGGATGGACGGCAAGCTGATCGACTGGCGCGACGCCAAGATCCACGTCCTGACCCATACGCTGCACTACGGCATGGGCGTCTTCGAGGGCGTGCGTGCGTACAAGACGGCCGACGGCAGCACCGCGATCTTCCGTCTGCGCGAGCACACCAAACGTCTGCTGAATTCGGCGAAGATCTTCCAGATGGACGTGCCGTTCGACCGCGAAACGCTCGAAGCCGCGCAGCTCGAAGTCGTCCGCGAGAACAAGCTCGAGTCGTGCTACCTGCGCCCGATCATCTGGGTCGGCTCGGAAAAGCTCGGCGTGTCGGCGAAGGGCAACACGATCCACGTCGCGATCGCCGCCTGGCCGTGGGGCGCGTACCTCGGCGAGGACGGCCTCGCGAAGGGCATCCGCGTGAAGACGTCGTCGTTCACGCGCCACCACGTGAACGTGTCCATGGTGCGCGCGAAGGCGTCGGGCTGGTACGTGAACTCGATCCTCGCGAACCAGGAAGCGACCGCCGACGGCTACGACGAAGCGCTGCTGCTCGACGTCGACGGCTACGTGTCGGAAGGCTCCGGCGAGAACTTCTTCCTGGTGAACAACGGCAAGCTGTACACGCCGGACCTGTCGTCGTGCCTCGACGGCATCACGCGCGACACGATCATCACGCTCGCGAAGGACGCCGGCATCGAGGTGATCGAGAAGCGCATCACGCGCGACGAGGTCTACACGGCCGACGAAGCGTTCTTCACGGGCACGGCCGCCGAAGTCACGCCGATCCGCGAGCTCGACAACCGCACGATCGGCAGCGGCGCGCGCGGCCCGGTCACGGAAAAGCTCCAGTCGGCATTTTTCGATATCGTGTCGGGCAAGAACGCGAAGTACGCGCACTGGCTGACGAAGGTCTGAGTGCGCTGCGCCACCGACCGCCCCACAAAAGAGTGATAAGAGAAAGTCTCATGAGTGAAATCAAGGAAATGCCGCTGGTCGAGCTGACGGCCAAGGATCTCCCCGCCTACTGCCCGAACCCGGCCATGGCGCGCTGGAGCGCGCACCCGCGCGTCTTCATCGACGTGTCGCACGGCGAGGCGCGCTGCCCGTATTGCGGCACGCGCTACAAGCTGCGCGACGGCGAGGTGGTCAAGGGCCACTGAGCCCTGGCCGGGCCCGCGGGCCCGCCGCACGCGAGGCGGCGCAGCCGGAACCCCGGCGCGCCGCCCTTTTCCTGTTCTGACAACCCGAACGCGGTGCATGCGCGCCGTGCTTCATTACGACATCGGAAGTCGACCTGATGCGTCGAGCGCTGGTTATCGCACCGAACTGGATCGGTGACGCATTGATGGCGCAGCCGCTTTTTGCGCTGCTGAAAAAGCTCCATCCCCGCATCGCGATCGATGCCGTCGCGCCCACCTGGGTCGCGCCCGTGCTCGAGCGGATGCCCGAGATCCACGATGTCTACGCGACCGACCTCGCGCACGGCAAGCTGCAGCTGCTGCGCCGCTGGCAGCTCGCGACCGACCTGCGTGACGTCGGCTACGACGCGGCGTACGTGCTGCCGAATTCGCTGAAGTCCGCGGTGATCCCGTGGCTCGCGAACATTCCGCTGCGGATCGGCTACACGGGCGAGCACCGCTACGGCCTGCTGAACGTGCGGCACGCGAACCCGGACAAGTCGGCCGAGCGTCCGCCGATGACGACCCACTACGCGGCGCTTGCGTATGCGCCGGGCGCGAAGCTGCCCGAGTCGATGAAGACGCTGCCCGCGCCGCGCCTCGACGCCGACCTGAACGAGACGGCGCGCGTGTCCGCACGATTCAATCTCGATACGCGCAAGCCGCTCGTCGTGTTCTGCCCCGGCGCGGAATACGGCCCGGCCAAGCGCTGGCCGCCCGAGCACTTCGCAACGCTCGCGACGATCGTCCACCAGTCGTTCCCGTACACGCAGATCGTCGCGCTCGGCTCGCAGAAGGACGCCGCCGCTGCGCAGGCGATCGCCGACCACGCGCCGAACGTGCGCAACCTGTGCGGGCAGACGTCGCTGTCCGAGGCGTGCGCGCTGATCGCGCGCGCGAACGCGGTCGTGACCAACGATTCGGGGCTGATGCACGTCGCGGCCGCCTTGCGCCGGCCGCTCGTCGCGCTGTACGGCTCGACGGATCCGCGCCACACCCCTCCGCTGTCGGAGCTGGCGAAGGTACAATGGCTGCATCTCGAATGCAGTCCCTGCTTCGAACGCGAGTGTCCGCTCGGCCATCTGAACTGCCTGCGCCAACTCGGTCCCGAGCAGGTATTCGGCGATTTGCGCGGCATGCTCGTCGGGCAGCGCTGACCCTGGCCGGCAGCGTCGCACGACGCGCCGGGCAATCCGATTCACCGGTGTACGGCGGCTCCATCCGGGCCGCCGTGCTGAATACGGCGCGCGACGCGCGCGAGAGATAACCCCGATGCCACGTTTTGCCCGCCTTTTCGAAGCCGCTGCCGATACGCTGAACGCTTACTACCAGGCCGTCGCCGATGCCAATCTCGACGCGCTGCTGGGGTTGTGGATCGACGAGGACTTCGCCAGCTGCGTCTGGGCCGACGGCGAGCATCTGCACGGCCTCGACCAGATCCGCAGCGGGCTGGCGAACCGCCTCGCGACGCGTCCCGTGACGATCGAACCGCTCGACATCCGCGTATACGATAGTCTCTGCACCGTCGTCTACACGATCGCCGAGGCGCATCAGCAGGCCGACCTGACGGCCGAACCGGACATGGTTTTCGCCACGTACGTGATGATTCACGAACGGGGCGAGTGGCGCATCGCGCATATTCACGCGAGCCCGATTCCCGAACAAGCGGCCGGACAATTCGCCGCGAAGATCCGTCACGGGCAGGGTCCGCTGCACTGACGAAGAACGAAGCAACGCATTAGCGGGGCGATCATGAGTACGGCTTCTCCGCCCACCTCGCCGCTGACCGGGGCCCCGGCCCCCGACGACGATTCATTGCGCTATCGCGCACCGCGCTGGCTGCCGAACAGCCATGCCCAAACCATCGTGCCCGCGCTGTTCGCACGGCGTCCGGCGGTCGCGTACCGACGAGAGCGATGGGAAACCCCCGACCACGACTTCATCGATCTCGACTGGGTCGCGCATCTCGACAGTGCCGCCCCGGCGCCCGACGCACCGCTGTTCGTGCTGTTCCACGGCCTCGAAGGCAGTTCCGGCTCGCATTACGCGCTGGCGATGATGGCCGCCGCGCGCGCGAAGGGCTGGCACGCCGTCGTCCCGCACTTTCGCAGCTGCAGCGGCGAGCTCAACCGGCAGCCGCGCTTCTACCATCTCGCCGACAGCGCCGAGGTCGACTGGATCCTGCGCCGGCTCGCCGCGCAGCATCGCGGGCCGGTCGTCGCGGCCGGCGTGTCGCTCGGCGGCAACGTGCTGCTGCGCTGGCTCGGCGAGCACCGCAGCGACACGTCGATCGTGCACGCGGCCGCCGCGATCTCGACGCCGATCGACGTGCATGCGGGCGGCCTCGCGCTGTCGCAGGGCTTCGCGATGGTCTATACGCGCAGCTTCCTGAAGACGCTGAAGCGCAAGGCGCTCGCGAAGCTCGACCAGTATCCGGGGCTGTTCGACCGCGACGCGATGCTGCGGGCCGTGACGATGCGCGACTTCGACGAAGTCGTGACCGCGCCGCTGCACGGCTTCGCGGACGCCGACGACTACTGGACCCAGGCCACGACGCGCCCGCTGCTGCCCGCGATCGACGTGCCGACGCTGATCCTCAACGCCCGCAACGATCCGTTCCTGCCCGAATCCGCGCTGCCGAGCGCCGCCGACGTGTCGCCGGCCGTCGAGCTCGACCAGCCCGCGGACGGCGGCCACGCGGGATTCATGACCGGGCCGTTCCCCGGCCGCCTCGACTGGCTGTCGGCGCGGGTGTTCGGCTATTGCTCGAAATTCGTCGACCATGGATGACATCGTCAGGCAGGCCCTCGCCAAGTGGCCGAACGTGCCGCACTGCACCGGCTGGCTGCTGCTCGACCGGCGCGGCGAATGGCGGCTGCGCGACGACGCCGCGCAGGCCGCGGGAGCGCTCGGCTCGCCGGTCCGGCATGCGGCGCTGAACGCGTTCATCGGGCGCAACTACGACTGCGACGCGCACGGCCAGTGGTTCTTCCAGAACGGGCCGCAGCGCGTGTACGTCGAGCTCGCCTATACGCCGTGGGTCGTGCGCCTGGCCGAACGCGACGGGCAACTCGCGCTGGCCGACCAGACCGGCGCGCCGTTCGAACCGGACGCCGCGTGGCTCGACGATGCGGGCGGCGTGCTGTTTCGCGCGGCCGGCACGCCGCCGCGCGTCGCGGCGCTGCACGACCATGACCTCGGCCTGTTCGCCGATCACGCGGACTTCGACGCGACGCCGCCCGTGCTGCGCTGGCGCGACGGGTGCACGCTGTCGCTCGGCAATCTCGCCTGCGCCGACGTGCCCGCGACGTTCGGCTTCGTCGCGAGTCCCGCGCAGCGGGCGCGCCGCAGCTCGCCAGATGGCCGCGACGGCAGCGTCGAAAGCTGACGCGCAACCCACCCTGCCCGCCTGACGGCCGTTATCCGCGGCCGTTCTTCTCGTCCTCGCGCTCTTCCTTGTAGCGCGCCTCGAATTCCAGCAGCCGCGCGCCGATGATCGACTGGTCGTAGAACGACACGTCCTTCGCGTCGCGCGCCTCCTTCAGCTGGCGTATCGCCGACGGCCACGCGCCGTCGAGCGCCAGCTTCTCCGCGAGCGAGCGCCGCCGCGCGAGCACGTCGCCCCGGCCGTCGCTCGCCTTCGCGAGATATTCCCACCAGTCCGGCTGCTCGGGGTCCGCCTGCGCCTCCGTGCGCGCGAGCGTCTGTGCTTCGGCGAAGCGGCGCGCGGCGATCAGCGCCTGCAGGTGCGCGACGATCGCCGCGTGCGACGCCGGCCAGCGCCGCTGCGCGAGCGCCGCGAGCCGCACCGCGTCGTCGGTCCGGCCCGCGCGGCGCGCGATGTCGGCGGCGAGCACGTCGAGGCTCGGCGAACTCGTCTCGGGATCGTCCGCGCGCCGCTCGCGCGCGTCGAATGCGGCACGGGCCGACACGAGCGCCTTGTCGGCCGCGTCGTACTGGCCGAGCAGCATGTTCGCGAGCGCGATCCCGTATTCGTTCGCCGCGACGTTCGGCGCCGTGCGATCGTCGAGCTCGAGCTGCATCCGGCGCGCCTCGGCCGCGATGTCGTTCGGCGCGCGATTCTGCAGAATGCGCAGCCGTGCGCGCACGAAGCCGTATTCGGCCGACTGGCGCGGCTGCCGGTATGGCGCGCGGCGTGCGCGATCTTCCATGTCGGCGATCCGTTCGCCCGTCAGCGGGTGCGTGCGCGCATAGGCCGGCACGCCCGCATCGCCCATCGACGCGCGCTCGAGCCGTTCGAAGAAGCCCGGCATTCCGTACGGGTCGTAGCCGGCGCCGGCGAGCAGCTGGAACCCGACGCGATCGGCCTCGCGCTCCGCCGACCGCGAGAAGCGCAACTGGTTGTCGACCGCGTACGCCTGCCCGCCCATCGCGATCGCGCTGCCGAGATCGCCGCTGCGCGCGAGCACGCCCGCCAGCACGCCGAGCAGCATCGTCGCGAGCGCCGTGTAGCCGGTCTTCTCGTTCGCGCCGATCATCCGCGCGATGTGCCGCTGCAGCACGTGGCCCATCTCGTGACCGACCACCGACGCGAGTTCGGATTCCGTCTGCGTCGTGACGACCAGCCCGCTGTTGATGCCGATGAAGCCGCCCGGCATCGAGAACGCGTTGATCTGCGGATCGCGCACCGGGAACAGTTCGAAATCCGGCATGTAGCCGCCGATGTAGCGCGCGGCCGCCGCGGCTGCGAGCCGCTTCGCGATCGCGTTCAGATAGTCGCGCGCGAGCCAGTCGTCGAGATAGTCCGGATCGCGCCTCACCTCGCGCATCACACGCTCGCCGAGACGCCGTTCGGCCCGCGGCGTGAGCGAACCGCCGGAGCCGTCGCCGAGGTCGGGCAGCTCCAGCGCGCGCAGCGGTGCGCGCAGGCTCGCGACGGGCGCGGACGCGCCATCGGCGCCGGAAAACCGGCTCTCCGCGCCGCCGTAGGTGCCGAATACGCCGGTCGCGATGCCGGACGGCACCGTGGAAATCGACGGTGACTCGCCTGCCGCCGGCTCGAGCGGCAGCGCGGACGTGCGCTGTGCATGGCCGCTCGGCGGCAGCACGAGCGCCGCCGACAGCAACACGGCAAGCAACTGTTTGACACGCATGGCAGGATGAAAGCGACGCCATCCCGCGCGCCGGGCGCGCATCGCGGCGTTTGGTCTGAATATTCGGGTCATTGTACCGGCGACATCGCGACTGTCCCGCGCGGCAAATGCGCCATCTGCGCGCTCGGCGCCGCGAAGGCCACTGCTATGATAGGCGCCCGTTGAAACGTTGGATCGGATCGGGGTGCGGATACGGGATTCGGCGCCCCCGACCGATCGCGAAGCCGGATCGAGGGACGTGCTCGCGCGCGCACTCCGTTCCACTGGAGCAAGACATGTCAGGACTCACCCATTTCGACGCCGCGGGCCACGCACACATGGTCGACGTCGGCGGCAAAGAGGAAACGCAACGCATCGCGATCGCACGCGGCACGATCCGGATGCTGCCGGCGACGTTCGCGCTGATCCGCGACGGCAAGGCGAAGAAAGGCGACGTGCTCGGCGTCGCGCGCATCGCCGCGATCCAGGGCGCGAAGCGCACCGCCGACCTCATTCCGCTGTGTCACCCGCTCGCGCTGACGCGCGTGGCCGTCGACTTCGAACTCGACGACGCCCTGCCGGGCGTGCACTGCGTCGCGCAGGTCGAGACGTTCGGGCGCACCGGCGTCGAGATGGAAGCGCTGACTGCCGTGCAGGTCGGGCTGTTGACCGTGTACGACATGTGCAAGGCCGTGGATCGCGGGATGATGATCACCGACGTGAGCGTCAGGGAGAAACGCGGCGGGAAGTCGGGGGACTGGAAAGCGGAAGAGTAAGGCGTTGATTTAATGTAGATTTCCAAATCAAACTAACGCCTCTCCCGCATTGACGGCTGGCCGGTGCCCCATCGCCCCGGTCACCGCGACAAGGTGAAAAATCCGATCTTGCTCCAATCCTGCTCCACTTGGAGACAGGAATGGCAGCGATACAGCGTAGAAACGACAAATGGCAGGCACGGGTTCGCCGTAAGGGATTCCCGATCGAAGTTAAGACATTCAACACCCGAGCCGATGCCGAACAGTGGGCGCGATTCATCGAAACTGAGATGGACAGGGGCAGTTTCGTCAGTCGCGGGGAAGCCGAAGCCAACACGCTCAAAGACATCATCGAACGCTACATCGCTGATGTGATGCCAACCCGAAAGGGCGCGTCAGATGAAATACCGCGACTTCGGGCGACCTGCCGCACCGGACCTATCCGTCATTTTGTGGGCGGGGCATATCATGAGGTGTGGCGGCCATGGATATGCCGATGAAGAAGAGACAAACCGTAGCGCGTCAGGTAGCGGCCCGAGGGCCGCTGCCTGAACTGCCCAAGGAACTGCTGGACCAGTTGGTCAAGGGTCCAATGTCGCCAGCCGAGGTTCAGGACTTGATGCTGGCGTTCAACAAGGCGGTCATCGAACGAGCGATGGGCGCCGAGATCAATCTGCATCTGGGCTACCCACCTGGCCAGCCCAAGCCGGCCGGCCAAGCCAACGAGCGCAACGGCGCCAGCGGCAAGACAGTCATCACCGATCGCGGCCCGGTTCGGGTCGAAGTCCCCCGCGATCGCGACGGCAGTTTCGAGCCGATCCTGATTCCCAAGCACGAACGCCGCTTTACCGGTTTCGACGAACGCATTATCGCGATGTACGCACGTGGCATGAGTGTGCGCGAGATTCAGGCCTTTCTGGCCGAGAGCTACGGCACCGAGGTCTCGCCCGACTTCATCAGCTCAGTCACCGACGAGGTCATGGCCGACGCGTTGACCTGGCAGAGCCGCCCGCTTGAGGTGATGTACCCGGTGGTGTTCTTCGATGCACTACGGGTCAAGATCCGTGACGACGGCGTGGTCAGCAACAAGGCCGTGTATCTTGCCTTGGGCATTCAGGCCGATGGCCAGCGCGACGTGCTGGGCCTCTGGATCGAGCAGACCGAGGGCGCCAAGTTCTGGCTCAAGGTATTCAACGAGCTCAAGACTCGCGGCTGTCAGGATATCCTGATCGCCGTCGTCGATGGCCTAAAAGGGTTGGCCGAGGCCATCGGCACCGCCTATCCCCGGACCACCGTTCAGACTTGCATCGTGCATCTGATCCGCAACAGTCTCGAGTACGCCAGCTACAAGGACCGCAAGGCGCTCGCCGCAGCACTGCGTCCGATCTACGCAGCCGCCAGCGAAGAGGCGGCAAGGCAGGCGCTGCAAGACTTCGCCGACGGTCCCTGGGGTGCGAAGTACCCGACTGTCGTGCAATCGTGGCAACGCGCTTGGGAACACGTCATACCGTTCTATGTGTTCCCGCCGGAGATTCGACGGGTCGTGTACACCACGAACGCCATAGAAAGTTTGAACATGCAGTTGCGCAAGATCATCAAGACCCGCGGTCACTTCCCGAATGACGAGGCGGCCATCAAGCTGCTCTGGCTGGCGCTGCGCAATGTCCTGGCCAAGACCGTGCGGTCCGCCTTCGACTGGAAATCAGCGATGAACCAGTTTGCTATCCTGTTCGGCGAGCGGTTTATGCAGGCGCGCGGATAACCTGTTGTTCAACCGCCTCGCCCACAAAAATGCGGACAGGTTCAATCGCGGTCGCCGACCACGTAAATCACCTATGCCGTCAGCGCATCCGGTTCGCCCTTCGCTTCGACCAACTGACCGACAGTCGGCCCCGACTGCTGAACATCGAGACGCGGCAACGACTTCACGATCTTCATCGTTTCGAGACTGACCGTCACGACCCGTTGGAACAGTTCCAAGGAGTAGCGTGGATTGTTCATCGTCTCGATGGCGTAGTCGTTCGCATCGTTAACGATGCCGCTACCGCTCTTGCCATCATCAACTCTGACACACTGCCGCTCGACCACCCAATCCAACGCGGGCTTGCCATTGACGACATATTCATAAGCTTCCAGCGGGATACCCTTTACCGTGATCTTGTCGTTGTAGATCAGGGTGGTCAGGTCCTTGTCCTTGCCGTTCTTACCGGGCTTCATCTTCTCGACGCGGTAGTCGGCATCGGTCAAGCGCCGTCCGCCGCTGTCGATTTCCAGCGCGTACTTCTCGACCGTCTCGTAGTTGATGTGCAGGTCGGCCAGCTTCCGGCCAGCCTTCGAGAACACCCAAAAATCAGCAGCCAACTTTACGCACGGGATTCGTGGTAACTCTTTACTGAGATTGTCGGCATAGCGTTCTCGATAGTCCGGCGAATGCAGCAACCCATAGACGTAGTAGAACACGTCTTCCTTGCTTATCTGTTCGCCAGAATATAAGCCTTCAAAGTATGCCAGACCTTCGTCAGTGATGGCGTCGCGACGCTTATGCTTCGTTTCCGAAGTATTGGTAAATTCGGGAGCGTCTTCTAGGAACAGATTTCTCTGCGTCTTGGACTCGGCGCGGTGATCCCCACCTGCGTCAGCAGAGTCGATGTCCGCTATATCGTAGAGATACATGGGAAAGCATTGCCCCTTTTCGATTGTGTCCAGACACGGCAATCGGTCAGAAATCAGTGCAGAGAATCCGCTTCGCGCGCCAACCCCCGATACACAGATCACCCGGTTCTCGGCAGCGGCATCCGGGAAGATACGGGGCATTTGCAGCACCATTTCATTGAAGCGGCGGTTGAAATATAGCCATTGCTTCGTGAACGGTCTGTAGAGACTTTGTGTAAGGCACTCGGGTTCGAAGCCGAATCGTCGATCTTTGACAAGTTCCTGTTTCAATCCACGGGTCCAACTTATCTTCGACGGATCAGTGTCTATAAATCCGTCAACCTTGGCTTCCTTAGTTTTCTTGTCGAGACTTCCGAATTGACGAGTGAAACGATCCACTTCGCTGTCATAGAAGGCAATCATTCGCTTCATATTGGCCGCGACATCCGACCTTGACGAGTTGTAACACCAAGCATCGCGGTTGGTAGCCACCCCCAACGAAAAGCTTTCAAATATCTTTTCGCCGCCACCCTTTTTATCCCCCAACGCCATGTACTCCGCGAATCCGGAATCACGCTGACCGATCCAGTCGCCATGCGAATCGGGAACAACATCCCGCCATGCTTGTGCTTGCGAAATTCCGGCCGTACTGCCGAAACCTTGAAGTGCGCCCAGCTTCTCTTCGCGGGTAAGATCGTCTCCAATGTCGTAGTAGTGAACCTTGCCGTGTTGCTCGGCATCCGGGTTCTTCACAAACAACGTAATGGCAACCCCGGTCATGCTACCGCTACCGAAGATATTCTGGCCTTCCTTTGCGCGCCCCTTGCTGAGCATATTCTTACGAATGTCGCCACGTAAATTCACCACGTAAATGCTGGAGAATTCATTGGCAAGACATCGTCTCACTCCGTCCATCGCGGGCTTCTCCACATAACCCGAACCAGACACAAAGCCGATTAGCCCGCTTTTGCCGACACGATCACTGGCCCAGCGTATAGCGCGAACGTAGCTATCGTACAGACCCTTTGAAAGGGTAGCATTTGAATGCGCAGAATAAGTATCAGCGATGCGCTGATCAAGATCCGGATAGTCCACATTCCGGTTGTTGTCATTTTGGCTACCCTGTCCAATCGAATAGGGGGGATTTGCCATGATGACCCGGATGTCCAATTTCTTCTGGCGCTTTCGGCGGGCGCTGTTCTGCGCCAGCGCGGCGTCAACCAAGTCTTCCTTCTCGTAAAGTTGAAAGGTATCAGCAAGGCAGATACCTTCAAACGGCTGATACGCACCACCTACGATGCCGTGATAGACCGCTTCGATATTGATCGCGGCGATGTAATAGGCCAGCAGGACGATCTCGTTCGCATGTATTTCGTGCTTGTACTTGTGCGGCAGTTCTTCCGGCTTGATCAGACCGCTTTGCAACAGGCGGGTCACGAACGTGCCAGTCCCGACAAACGGATCGATGATATGGACACCCTTGCTACCTAATGTCTGACCAAATTCGGTCCGCAATGCATGTCCCACGCTATGAATGATGAAGTCCACGACTTCGACCGGCGTGTAGACAATGCCAAGTTTGTCTCGAAGCAGCGGGAACGCCTTGGCAAAGAAATTGTTATATAGCTCCACCACGATTTTCTGCTTGCCCAATGCATTGTCGATGCCTTCGGCCCGCATCTTCACGCTCTCATAGAACCGTTCCAGCGTGTCGGCTTCTTTATCCAGTCGGAGTTCTTGCAAAACGTCCAACACGCTCTGCATTGCCAGCGACATCGGGTTGTGCTTCGCGAAGTTGTAGTCTTCAAACAGAGCGTCGAACACGGGCTTGGTGATAAGGTGCTGCGCCAGCATCTCGACAATTTCGCCGTCAGTGATGCTGCCGTTCAGGTCGTCACGCAGTTCAACAGCGAATGCATTGAACGCTTCCCGTTCCTTCGTGTTCTCGGGATTCTCGATGATGCCGGTGATGCGGTCGATGTGGGTCCGGGCGATCTTCGCGATGTCGTTCGCCCAGTCTTCCCAGTGGTGTCGGTTGCCGACCTTCTGCACCAGCTTGGCATAGATTGCCTTCTCGATTTCGCCGATCTCGAATTGCAGTTCCTGTTGATCAGGTTCCGTGCGCTTCTTAACCGCTTCGCCGATGGTGAACCCGCCCTTACCGGCATCCTTGTTCTTTGGCCCCTTGCCTTTCTGCTGCTTCTTCTGGATTTTGTCGGTGATCGCGATGACTTCCATCTTGCTGGTGTCTTTCCCGATCAGATCGAGCTTATTCACCATCGCGTCGAAGCGGTCATCGTGCGAACGCAGGGCTTGCAAGACCTGCCAGACCACGGCATAGGTCTTGTTGTCGTTCAGGGCTTCGTGTGGTTCGACGCCAGCCGGGATCACTACCGGCAACACCACATACCCACGCTTCTTCCCCGGTGCGTTGCGCATCACGCGACCGACCGACTGCACCACGTCAACCTGAGAGTTACGCGGCGTCAGAAACAGCACGGCATCCAGCGCAGGAACGTCTACACCTTCCGACAAGCAACGAACGTTACTGAGAATGCGGCAGGTGTTTTCCGGCGTCTCAGCTTTCAGCCACGCCAGTTTCTCTTCCTTCTCGCTGGCATTCATGCCGCCGTCAACGTGTTCGGCTTCGCAGTGAAGTCGGGCGGCCTGTTCAAACTCTTCGGTTTCGTCAGATTCCTGATAGGCTTCGACGACCGCTTGGAACATGTTCTTGATCTGCTTCGAGCTAACCTTGTGCGTCTTCGCTCCCTTCGAGACTTCGATGACCTGACAGAAGGCCACTGCACGCTTCATGGGGTCGCCGTCGCCGACCAAGTCTTCGGTCAATCCCTGCTTCGATAGAGCCTTCCAGCAGCCAACGATCTTGGCCGCATCATCCACCTTCAACTGGTTGTTCTCGTCCTTCAGCAGGTCTTGCAGACGCCGGTTGACGTGCGTCTCTTCGACAGCCAGCACGATCACCTTGTAATCGACCAGCAACCCGCGCTTCACGGCTTCCGAGAAGGTGATGACGAACAATTCTTCGCCGTACAGTGCCGCGTTGTCCATCGAACAAAGCGCCACGTTGTCCCGTTCAGCCGTGGCCTTGGCCGAATCCCCATAGATACGTGGCGTCGCCGTCATGTACAGGCGCTTGGCAGCGCGGATGTAATCAGCGTCGTGGACCCGAACAAAGGTGCTTTCGTCGTCATCGCCGAAGGTCGCGCCGGTCGTGCGGTGTGCTTCGTCGCAAACGATCAGGTCGAAGTCGGCCAACCCGAACTGCTTCTGCGCGCGGCTAATGACATCAATCGAGTGGTAGGTCGAAAACACAACGCTCATGTGCGACACGTCGTGCCGCTTTGCCATCTCAGCAGCCAATCGGGCCGAATCCGTCGTGGCCGGGTAGCGCAGTTCGTGGACAAAAGTTTGCACCATGTCGTCTTCTTTCTTGCGCTTCTTGCCAACGTCGCTGTCGGAACAGACCGCGAAGCTATGAAGCGGCGTCTCACTCTCCTGCGTCCACTCCGTCAGGGACTGCGAAAGCAGCGACAGGCTTGGAACAAGGAACAGTACACGCTTGCCCGCACCGGCCAACGTTTCGGCAATCTTCAGGCTGGTAAACGTCTTCCCGGTACCACAAGCCATAATCAGCTTGCCACGGTCTGCATCCGCCAGACCATGAACAACGGCGTTCAGTGCATTGGCCTGGTGCGGGCGTAGCTGCTTCTTCGCCTTGATGACCGGCGCAGCCTTGGGCTGATACTGGGCCCAATCGATCTGGCTCTCTTCAAGAGCCGTCAGGTCGATCTTGCTAACTGGCGGCTGCTGATCCAGCAAGGCATCTTCGGCGTGTTCGCTCCAAAGATTCGTCGTGGCGACGATGATCCGGCGCGTGAATGGCTTCTTGCCCGATGCCGTGAAGAAGCTGTCGATGTCGCCTTTCTGGACCTTGTGGTTCGGCGCGAACAACTTGCACTGGATCGCATGGAACTCGTCCGTGCCACGCGTCTTCGCCACAAGGTCGATACCCGTGTCGCGCTTGTCCAGCCCTTGCAGGTCAGCCCATTCCGCATAGGTCCAGACATCGCTGTACAGGTCGCGGTACGTAGCTTCGTTCCGCAAATAGGTGACGATCAACTCTTCGAAGTAGGTTCCCTTCTCCCGTTCAGTAACGGCGGCTTGGCGGAAGGTATCGAGAAGCATTTCGAGTGCGGTCATAGTGCTGAGGTGCTTGTTATTGTGACGAATACGCCACGAAGCCGACATTATGCCTTTCGGCCAATCAGTACACATCTGAGGCATTCACGAAGCACGGGCGAGCAACGCGGGCATCGAGACTGACGTAGTGCCAGTGCTGCGCATCACCCAGCTTCGGTGCATGTCCAAGAATGCGACTCTGGCATCCCATACGACTCATCGCGTAAACTTTTGCGCTGGCGTCGGAATAGCAGATTTTCTTGTTCTAACCCTGCTCCAACGCCGCTCCACCCAACCAACCGGATTGGTCGAGATCGAATGCAAAATCACCAATAAGTCTTTGATTTATAACTATAAAATCAGGGATAGAATCCGCACCAAGACATGTGCAAGGCCGTGGATCGCGGGATGATGATCACCGACGTGAGCGTGCGGGAGAAGCGCGGCGGGAAGTCGGGGGACTGGAAAGCGGAGGACGCGGCGGGCTGAGCGGCCGCGGGGGCGGTCGGTTGGGGCCCGGTACGACCCACGCCCGACCGTCGTTCGACTGCATGACGTGCGCGGCCTCCCCTGTCAGGCCAACGCGCTGACCGTATTTGAAATATCGTTGAAAGGCAAATTCGAGATAACTGCCGTTTATCTCATACAATTACCGGATTCCGCACGGGAGAGCGTGCGACCCAGCACAAAAAAAGCGAGCACGGGTGATGAATTCGCAAGCATTGAGAAACGCGCTGCAGGCCGGGCCGATCCAGGACGAACGACTCGTCAAGCTGGAGACGCCGCTCGGCCCTGACGTCCTGCTGCCCCATCGCGTCAAGGGACGATCGCGGCTTGGGCGTCATTTCGAGTTCACCGTCGACGCCGTGTCGGTGTCCGACGATATCGAGCTCAAGAAGCTGATCGCACAGCCCGTCACGCTGCGGATCCAGCAGGCCGACAAGTCGTACGCGCCGCACCACGGGTATGTGCACGCGGCCCGCCGGCTCGGGTCGGACAGCGGCCTCACGCACTATCAGATCGTCTTCGCGTCGTTCCTGCACTTCCTGAAGTTCCGCCGCGACCAGCGCATCTGGCAGGACAAACCCGCCGACGAGATCATCGCCGACGTCCTGAACCAGCACCCGCAAGCCAAGGGCTGCTTCGACTTCAGGCTCCACCGGCCGCTGCCGTCGCGCTCGTTCTGCATGCAATACGAGGACGACTGGAACTTCGTGCACCGCCTGCTGGAATCGGAAGGCCTGTACGGTTTCTGGGAGCAGGCGCAAGACGGCAAGTCGCACAAGCTCGTCGTCGTCGACACGATCGACGCGCTGCCCGCGCTGTCGCCGCAGACCCTGCGCTTTCATCACGCCGGCGCACACGACGAGGCCGACACGCTCGTCCAGTTCTCCGGCACGCGCACGCTGCGCAGCGTCGAGCGCACGACGCGCACGTTCGACTACAAACAGCCGCCCACTGCGTCGAATCCGAAGGCAACCCACACGCCGACGATCGCGAACCAGGGCGACCTGCCGCAGCAGCTCGAAGTCTACGAATACACCGGCGCCTACACGTACCCCGAACAGTCTCGCGGCGACCATCTGTCGAAGATCTGGATGGAGGAGCAGGAGTCGCTTGCGAAGCGCTTTCACGGCATCGGCGGCGTCCGGCGCATGGACGCGGGACGCACGTTCGAGCTAGCCGATCACCCCGAACACGACAAGGACGATGCCGGCCAGCGCCGCTTCGCCGTGATCGAGACAGTCTGGCGCATCGCCAACAACCTGCCCGTCGGCAATCGGCAGGCCAGGTTCCCGCATAGCCTGCAGACCGAAATCGACGATCTCGTGCGGGCCGGCGGTGCGGACCTGCCGCACGTCCGGCATCCGGATGGCAGCGAGGGCATTTTTCAGGTCAGCATCGAAGCGCAGCGCACGACGGTGCCGTTCCGCAGCCCGTTCGAACATTCGAAGCCGCCGATGCATCTGCAATCGGCGATCGTCGTCGCGCCGCAAGGCGAGGAAGTCCATACCGACGAACTCAACCGCATCAAGGTTCGCTTCCACTGGGATCGTCTCAACGACGGCGACGAGAAGGCCTCGTGCTGGCTGCGCGCCGCCGCGTCGGATTCGGGCAATGGCTATGGCGCCGTTCACCCCCATCGCAGCGGCGAGGAAGTGCTGGTCGATTTCCTCGGCGGCGACTGCGATCGTCCGATCGTCGTTGGAAAGCTGTACAACGGCGCGACCCGTCCGCAATGGCACAGCAACGGGATCCTGTCCGGATACCGGTCCAGGGAATATTCGGGCGTCGGCTTCAACCAGCTGGTGCTCGACGACGCGACGTCGCAGAACCGCGTGCACCTGTACAGCAGCCAGGCAAACACGCACCTGCACCTGGGCTATCTGATCGACCATACGGGCAACGACCGCGGCAGCTATCTCGGCAGCGGCTTCGACCTGCGCGCCGACGCATTCGGCGCGGTTCGCGCGAACCGCGGCCTGTACGTCACGACGCATCCGAAACAGCCGGCGAGCCAGCCGCTCGACGTGAAGGAAACGCAAGAGCAGCTCGTCAGGGCGGAAGGCCTGATGGAAGCGATGTCGGAGGTCAGCGCGCAGCATCAGGGCGAGTCGCTCGACGCCGGCCACTCGGCGCTGAAGCAGTTCAGCGACGCGACGCAGAACAGCGTGAGCGGCAGCGCGTCGGGCGGGCGAACCGGCGGCGGCGGAACCGGCAGCGCCAATGCGTTCAAGGAACCCGTGATGCTGTTCGGCAGCCCGGCCGGCATCGCGCTGTCGACGCAGCAATCCGTGCAGTTCGCCGCGGACCGGCACGTCAACCTCGTCAGCGGACAAAGCACGCACGTCGCTGCCGGGAAGTCGCTGATCGCGAGCGTCCTCGACCGGATCAGCCTGTTCGCGCAGAACGCAGGCATGAAGCTGTTCGCCGGCAAGGGCAAGGTGGAAATCCAGGCGCATGCGGACAACATCGAACTGACTGCGCAGAAGGCGCTGAAACTGGTGGCGGCCACGCAGTCGATCGAAGGCGCGGCGGCGAAGGAAATCCTGCTGACGTCCGGCGGCGCCTACATCCGCATCGCGGATGGCAACATCGAGGTGCACGCACCCGGCAAGGTCGACATCAAGGGCGCGCAGCACGTGTTCGACGGCCCCACGCACCTGTCGCAAACCCTGCCGACGTTGCCGAACTCGAGCGGCAACTACGACCAGGCGTTCATCGCGCACTGGGCCGGCACCGACATTCCGGTCGCGAACACGCGATACCAGATGTTCTCGAACGGCGCGCTGATCTCGGAAGGCGTCACCAACGCGGCTGGCGAGACGGGGCTCACGCAGAGCCACGTGCCGCATGACGTCATCGTCAAGTTCTTAGGGAAATCGAATGGCTGACGTGCAACAGAAGGACAACGTGCTGGGTACCGGCGCGGGGATGCTGACGCCGACGGGGTACAAGGATCGGCCGAAGGTGGCTATCCAGATCTGCGACAAGCATGTCACGCCGGCACCGAAATGGATCGTCGGCACTTGTCCGTTCTACTATCGGCCACTTCATGGCGCCTATCTGGAGACGGTCGAAAAGGTCAGCATGTCGAGCATTTGGTCGACCATCAAGGGCTTCGCGCTATCGTGGGATCCGTGGACCGACTCCGATGTTGCGCACAAGCTCCTGCACCGGCGCGAGCGATTGATAGAGCCGGAGAGTTCGGATTCCGACTGGTCGCGGCATGGAAACTTCATGATGCGTCATGTCGGATGCGGGCATAAGCCGCCCGACTACTACATCAGCTACGGCTACTACTACTGTTCCGACTATGGAGCGAACCTCTACCCTCGACTCAGCCCCCAGGGAAAGGCGTGGTTGAACAAAGCGAGGAAGCTGCTTCAGGTCAACATGGAAGACGGACTGAATCAAAACATGATGGGCAATACGATCCAGATGGCCAGCCCAACACCGGGAAACGGTGGCGTCGATATGACGTGGCCGCAGTTCGAGCTGGAAATGAACACCGAAAAGTTCAAGGAATTCGCATTCAAGACGCACCCGATGGCCTATCTGGACGGCGGGCTGGCGGACCTGCCGATCATGGATCTCGTCAGGATCGGAACGCGTCCAAACATTCAGGAATGGGGCGACGGCAGAACGTGGGGACAGGCGCGCGATTCGGCCATTCCCGTTCTCAGGAACAAGGCCGAGGGGTGGGACGTCGACGATCCGGTCGGCAAGGCGCTCGGAAGGCTGCTGGTGAAGTGACATGCAAATGGGAAAACGATGGCTTTGGGTCGCGGGATGCGTTCTTGTTCTCCCGATCGCTATTTACGGATACACGGAAATGACTTCAGGGTGGGAAACGGTATCGACCGAATTCATGCGCAACGACAAGCCGTACGGGGCAGGCGCATTTCGCGTGCAACGCAACGACTTCATGTCGCTGAAGGTTGCGAGACCGGAGCTCAGGTTCAAGCCGGAGAGCGAGCAGAAGAGTCCTGACGTCGCGGAATTTGCCGAACCCTGGATGGACGATTCGAACCAGCGGCTGAACCGGTCGACCGTCAGTTTCCTGCGCGGCACACTGGGCGGTAGCGTCGCGCGCCACTTCCAGCAACCGGGCCAGACCGCTTCATGGTGGTACACGCCTGACTGGCAGGTCCTGTACGTCAGTACCGGCTGGATGGACTACGCGGCACCGCGTCCCGGTGACGGGGCTTCGCCTCAGACAACCAGGCTCTGGAAGTCGAGCGATGGTGGCCAGCATTGGTCCCAGCTGGAATGGGCGACGGACCGCAACATCAATCGCTTGCTGTTCATCGATGCGCAACGGGGTTATGCGATCGGCTGGGGACCACACGTATGGCGCACGGCCGACGGCGGGCAATCGTGGCAGGAAATCAAGCTGCCGCCCGGTGCCACCATCCCAAGCAAGCCGCGCCGGACTTTCGATGGTACCAATCTCGGTCCCGACGGTGTACTACGCATTGCATGTCAGATCGAAGACGCCGAGCATCCGCAACCGATGACAGTTGTGTGGCGGCTCGCGTGGAGTCAGCAGGACTTCGTCCGGGAAGCGGTGCTTCCCGGACAGGTTATCGTCAGCCTCGAATCGCCGCCGGCACCCGCCCGGGATTACGCACTGTATGCGTTGTCGCGTACAAATGGCGAATCCGGCAGCGGTCGTGGTACGGGCGTCGTTTCGACCTGGACCAGTGAGCACCCCGACCACATCCAGGCGCTACATGCGTTTGACAGCCCGCTGACGCTCAACGGACTGAGCGCGGGTCGCAACGGCGTCCTGTTGGTCCACGCGACCGACCCGAACACCGCGAACGGCGGTGGCGCCCCGATCGACCTGACGATCAGCAGCACAGACGGCGGAAAGACGTGGCAGCAGACCACCGACAAGGCCTCACAGGGCGGCTACTTCGACCCACAAACGAACACGCTCTATTCAGTGTTCGCCTATACGCTGCGCAAACGGCAATTCTGATCGCCGCCTGACGCGTTTGCCGCGGGCCGCGTCCGCAGAATCGGACGACGTCCGCGGCACGGCCAGCCACATGATCCCTGTATCGACTTCAGCCAGTCCCATGCGCAATCGATCCCGACTGAAGCGGCTGGCCGCCGTCACGATCGGAAGCATCGTACTGATTCTGCTGTACCAAAACTCCGGCCCCCGATGGGAAACCGTTTCGTCGCAGGTCACCTGGCCCGACCCGCCGACAGGTATCGGTGATTTCTACATCACCGGCAACGAAATCATGTCGCTCACGATCGCCGATCCCGTGGTGACGCTGAAGCCTGCGGACGAGTGGAAGAATCCGACGGTTGCCGAACCCACCGAACCATGGATGAACAACGCGGCGGAAACCCTCAATCGGCGGACCGCGAATTTCTTCCGCGGCACGCTCGATCGCGGACTGCAGCGCGTCTTTCAAGCGCCCGGCCAGCACATCGCGTGGTGGCATTCACGAGGCGGTCATGCCCACTTGATCAGTGTCGGCCGGATGAACTATACGTCGCCGCGCCCCGCTGACGACTTCATCTGGCAGCAAACCCGTGTCTGGAAATCGCTCGACGGTGGCCGCCATTGGTCGCAACTTGAATGGCACGAGGACGAAGACATCGATCAGCTCCTCTTCATCGACGCACGGCACGGCTACGCGATCGGCCGGGGCCCGGCCGTCCGGCGAACATCCGACGGCGGCGAGTCCTGGCAGCGGATTGCACTACCGCCGGATGCAGTGGCCCCCGGTAGCCCCTGGCGCAATTTCAACGCGGTGAACCTTGGCCCCGACGGCGCCCTGCGAGTTGCTTGCCATGTCAAACGGTCGGCCACGGCCCCCGCTCGCAGCGTCGTATATCGGCTCGCGCCGGATCAGCAGACGTTCGTTCCCGATACCGTCCTGCCGAACCAGACCGTCATCCGTCTCGCGTCGACACCGGCCACGACCGGTGGTTACGCGCTTTACGCACTGTCTCTCGTCGACGACGAGAGCGGCGGCGATACCGATCCCGATCGAGCACGCCGGCCCGGCGTGCTTTCAACGTGGGCAGACACGCACCCCGAGCGAGTCCGGCAAGTGACCACGTTTGACAGGAAGCTCATCCTGAGCGACCTCGACGTGGGCCGCGACGGCCTGTTGCTCATCTATGCGACCGACCCCAGGCAGGCAATCGATGATCCCCCGGTCCCCCTGATGGTCAGCAGCACTGACGCAGGCAGGACCTGGAAACAGAAAGTCGACGAAATCGTCGATAACAGCCGGTACTTCGATCAGGATACGAACACGCTCTATTCGCTGCTCGATGAAAGACTGGAGAAACTGTCGTTCCCTGTCCGAATGACCACTGCCTCACACGACTGAATCCCCTCGCGACGCCCGCAGACTCCATTCAATGAACAAATCGCTGCAGCGCGCCGCACTCGTGCTGTGCGTTACCGTATCGCCCACCATCTTCGCCGCCAGCCCCTGCCCCGCCGCCGACACCGCCGCGCGCGCCGCCGTCGACGCGCAACACCGCGTGCAACAAGTCCGCAATCCGCGGCCGCCGCGGCGGCGCTGGATGACCGAGAGGCGTTCCACGCCGCAAGCAACGCTGCCGATACCGGGTTCGCGTCCGGCCCCGTGCGCGGCTGCTGTGACAGCAAGGATCGCTTCGAGGTCGAACTGGATCTGACCGGCGAGGACGGAAACACGGTGGCGCGGCGCTATGCGCTGATCCGCCAGGAGCGCAACGGGTTCACGATGCTCGGACTGCGCAAGGCAGCCGAGCCGGCTTGTCACGGCGCAAATCTGATGCCGCAGCATTGAACCGCGGCTGCGCACAGCGGCGGAGAAGAAACGACAGCGAGCGGCTGGCGCGACGCGGCATAACCGGCAGCGCCGGCCGCCCCTCACTCACCGCGACGCGGCTCGAACACGAACGGTTGTGTCAGCAAGAAAGGATTCGCGGTCGCGCCCGTCTGCGTGCAGGTGGCGTGCGTCATCGCTTCGACTGCCGCGCGATCCGCGGCCGTGTTGCGACTGCTCGTCGTGATCGTGACGTTCTGCGCTTCGCCCGACGTCGTCATCAGCGCGCGCACGAGCACGGTGACGGGACGCGTAAGCGGCTTCGCGCTATCGGGGTAGACGGCACGCGGAATGTGGCACGTCAGCTTGCTATCCTGCGACGACGACATCATCGCGCAGCCTGAAAACAGCATGGCGACAGCGGGCAGGATCAGGTAGGTCGAGCGAATAGTCATGGTCGATATCGTTCTTCAACACTGTTCTGGAGGAGCGCCGCACGCCGGCCGGTTTCGTCCAGAATGCACCGCATTGCGCCGCGGCCCTCGGACCGGCGCCCCGTGACGGCCGCGCGACCGAAGGCTGTCCGATCGCGATCCTGCCTGGCGGTTCCCGGAGATCCGGGCGCTGCGCTCGCGCCGGGCGGCCCACACCAGGCGACCTTGCATGCGAACGCTTTCGCGCATTGTGCACGTGCCACCTCGCGCGTGGCGGCGATTTGACAATGGTTGACGCGAATCCTGCCGGATTCGGCAGTGATCCATTCCCTGCAGGAAGCAATCGCCGCACCGTCCCGTGCCGCCATCGCTCGCCTACCTCACCGCGATCCGACCAGCACCGGGATTCCCCGCCCGGCGCTGCGCGGCGTCACTCGGAATCGTCGTCCGAGTCGTCTTCGTCCGCGTTGGCCGGGACTTCCCCGTACTTCGCGACGACGGCCGCCTTGAACGCTTTCAGCTCCGGCTGCTGATCGCACAGCTTGTACAGCGACGCGAGCTGCTGCGGCCAGTCCTTCAACTCCTTCGCGAACACATGCAGGCGCGCGACCGTATCGAGCGCGTCGGCTTCGCGACCGGCCAGCGCCTGCAGCACCGCATAGCGGCGCAGCACCGTCTCGCCGGGCAGCAGCGCGATCGCGCGCTCATGCGCGACGAGCTTGAGCGGCAGGTTGTCCGGCGAAATCGCCAGCAGCGTGGCCGCCCCGTAGTCGCCCCACGCGCCGAACAGCAGCGACGGCGCATCGCGGTACTGTGCGGCCGGATCGCTGCCGTAATACAGCACTTCCGCGCGCTGGTAGTCGCGCAGCACGGGCACCGCCGCCAGCACGCCGCCGAACGACAGCACCGCGAACAGCCCGAACGCCGCGCGGCCCGGCAGGATGCGCAGCGGCTTCACCTCGAGCAGGCCGATCACGAACATCGCCGGCAGCAGGAAGAACATGTACTGCTGCGGATATTCGACGAGCGCATGCATCAACAGGATGCCGATCAGCGCGAGGCCGAACACGCGCGTGCTCGATTGCGGCGCGCGCACCGCGCGCACGAACCATGTCACGAGCGCGACGACGAGCACGCCGAGACCGACGAGGCCGGACTTCGCGAGCAGGTCGATGAAGATGTCGTGCGAATTGTTCGCGATCTCGACACCGCCGAGGGTGCGCACGAGCGCGAACTGGTGCGACGGGAACTCGCCCCAACCGACGCCGAGCACCGGATGCTCGCGGAACATCGCGAGCCCGTACTTCCACAGCGCGAGGCGCGGCGCGATCTGCCCCGCGTCGCGCATCCGGTCGGCCGCCGACTCGGCGAGCCCCAGATGGAAATGCACGTTGGCCCAGCGCACCGCGACATTCACCGCGACGAAGGCCACCGCGAGCGCGACCGGGATCACCCATGCGCGGCGGTTGCCCGGCGCGCGGCGCGACTCGAGCCACGCCATCCAGAAACCCGCGACGACCAGGACTGCAACCTGCAGCCACGGGCCGCGCGACACCGTCAACGCGAGCCCGACCGACAGCACGATCGACAGCGCGAGCCACGCCCACACCGCGAGCCGGCGCGTCTGCACCAGATACAGCGCGCCCGCGAGCGCGAACGCGATGTAGGTCGCCAGGTGATTCGCCTGCGCCATGTTGCCGTACGGACGGCGATCGACCGCGATGTTGTACACCACCACGAACGGCGACACCGCGGATTCGAGATGGAACAACTGCATGACCTGGCTCGCGACCGCGAGCATCCCGCCGAGCAGCAGCGCGCCGGACATCATGCGCGCGGCGGCTTCGGCGAGCCCCTCGCGCGCGAGCGTGTAGCCGGCCTGCATCGCGACCAGCGCGGCGGCCAGATAGCCGACCGCCAGCCAGTTCATCGACGGCACCTTCAGCGGCATGAGCGCGACCTGCGCGATCAGCACCGCCGCGAACCCGAGCGGCGCGACGAACGCGGCTGGCGCGGCGAACGGCTCCGCCGGACGGCCCGTGCGTGCAAGCAGCACGACGGAGAGACCCACCAGCAGATACAGCACCAGCGCGGCAAACTCGGAATAGAAGGTCGGGATCGGATACGTGTGATTCGTGATCGAGTACGGCACGATCAGGGCGACAGCCAGCGCAACGAGCGGCAACGAACGGGAAAAAGTAGAAGGCATGAGCGAACCGGATGTCAGCAACCGGCGCACTATACAAAACTTTCCCCCCTCTGTGCGGCCGCGTCGTGCCATCACCCATGCCGTGGAGCGAGCGCAGCCGGCCGGCGGACACCGCGCCATTCACGCGGCCACTGACTTGCCGGCATGCCCCCGGCACTACGCGCGGCACTCCGCCGGCGCATATTGCGCGGGCAACGTCGCGGCTTCCGCCGGCAACGGGCCCGCTCCCGGCGCCGGGAGCGACGACGCAGACTTGCCGGCGGCAAAACACTCCCATGCGATCGCACCCGCCTGCATCGCGCCCTTTTTCAGCGGCACGCGCGCGGTCGGCGTGTCGGCCTTGTCCGGGGCGGACGGCACCAGGACGAGCGTATTCGCACCGGCCGCGGCGACGCGGGGGGTGAACGCCACCGTGATCTGGCCGGTGTCGCCGTCGATGGCGACGGATTCGACGTTGCGGGTGGCGGCCGGCGGGCTGTAGCCGCCGTCGAGGCCCGCGCCGCTCGCGGCGTTGTCGGCAACGGCGAGCCGCGCGGACGAAGCGAGCGCGAGCCCCTCGCCGACACGCGACCGCGCGAGGTAATCCTGGTACGCGGGAATCGCATAGGCCGCGATCACGCCGACGATCGCGAGCACGATCATCAGCTCGATCAGCGTGAAGCCGGCCGGCCGCCAGCGCGGCACCAGCCGGCTCGCGCGCCGCAGATCGGCGGCGATGCGACGGAACAGGGAAACGGAAAAGGCTTCGAACATGACTGGCTCCGGAAACGAAAAACGCCTGCCGAATCAGGCAGGCGTTTCGATCGTAGCCAGCGGGCCGCGGCCCCGGCAGTCGGCCGGACGGCCAACGTCAATGCGCGTGCATGGCGCTGCGGCGGCGCCGGAGCGTGTAACCGGCGGCGACGACGAACAGCGCGCCGGCGATGCTCGCGCCGTAGATCGCCGCCGGCGTATCGAGCACCGGCCAGCGGTCGCCGATCGGGTCGTGCACCATCAGCCCGCCGGCGATCCAGCCCAGCAGCCCGGCACCGAGCGCCACGACGATCGGAAACCGGTCGAGCAGCTTCAGCACCAGCGTGCTGCCCCACACGATGATCGGCACACTGACGACGAGCCCGAAGATCACCAGCGCCAGCCGGTGCGACGGATCGGCCTGTTCGGCCGCGCCGGCGATCGCGATCACGTTGTCGAGGCTCATCACCGCGTCGGCGATCACGATCGTCTTCACCGCATCCCACAGCCGGTCGGCCGGCTTCACGTTGTCGTGTGCGTCGGCGTCGGGCGCCATCAGCTTGACGCCGATCCACAACAGCAGCAGGCCGCCGCCGAACTTCAGGAACGGCACGTCGAGCAGCACGACCGCGAACGCGATCAGCGCGACGCGCAGCAGGATCGCGCCGGCCGTGCCCCACACGACGCCGCGCAACCGTTGGTTGGCCGGCAGGTTGCGGCACGCGAGCGCGATCACGACCGCGTTGTCGCCGCCGAGGAGGATGTCGATGATGACGATCTGAAACACCGCGCCCCAATGGAGCGACGTCAGGAATTCAAGCATGAGCGGTATCGGGTGCGGGGCAACGGCTGTCTGACAGGCGCGCCGGGTGAACGCCGGGACATGCATCGCGCATGCCCGGTGCTTACAAATTCATTGCGCGAGCATAACAAAAAAAACGCCGGCGAGGCCGGCGTTTTTTGCAGGACGAACCACTCGGAAATTACAGCGCCTTCTTCAGCAGGCGGCCCATTTCCGACGGGTTGCGCGTGACGGTGATGCCGCACGCTTCCATGATTTCCAGCTTCGCTTCGGCCGTATCCGCACCGCCCGAGATCAGCGCGCCGGCGTGGCCCATGCGCTTGCCCGGAGGCGCCGTGACGCCAGCGATGAAGCCGACGACCGGCTTCTTCATGTTGTCCTTGATCCACTGAGCGGCGTTGGCTTCGTCCGGACCGCCGATTTCGCCGATCATCACGACCGCGTCCGTATCCGGATCGTCGTTGAACATCTTCATCACATCGATGTGCTTCAGACCGTTGATCGGGTCGCCGCCGATACCGACTGCCGACGACTGGCCGAGGCCCAGTGCCGTCAGCTGAGCAACGGCTTCATACGTCAGCGTGCCCGAACGCGACACGACGCCGATGCGGCCCTTGCGGTGGATGTGGCCCGGCATGATGCCGATCTTCAGTTCGTCCGGCGTGATCGTGCCCGGGCAGTTCGGCCCGAGCAGCAGCGTCTTGCGGCCTTCGCGACGCATACGGTCCTTCACTTCGATCATGTCGCGCACGGGGATGCCTTCCGTGATGCAGATCGCGAGATCGAGGTCGGCTTCGACCGCTTCCCAGATCGCAGCGGCTGCGCCTGCCGGCGGAACGTAGATGACCGACACGGTCGCGCCGGTTTCTGCCTTCGCTTCCTTGACGCTCGCGTAGATCGGAATGCCTTCGAAGTCTTCGCCGGCCTTCTTCGGGTTCACGCCCGCGACGAATGCTTCGCGGCCGTTTGCATATTCACGGCAGGCGCGCGTATGGAACTGACCGGTTTTGCCGGTAATGCCCTGCGTGATGACCTTCGTGTCCTTGTTGATCAGAATCGACATGTATTTTGACCTCTGTTCGATTGGCGTCGCGTATCTGCCGCGCCGCCATGCGTATTCGATAGCGTTACTTGCCTTCGGCAGCCGCGACGACCTTCTGCGCAGCCTCTTCCATGCTGTCCGCCGAGATGATCGGCAGGCCCGAATCGGCCAGCATCTTCTTGCCGAGGTCCTCGTTCGTGCCCTTCATGCGCACGACGAGCGGCACGTTCAGGTTCACGGCCTTCGAACCGGCGATCACGCCTTCCGCGATCACGTCGCAGCGCATGATGCCGCCGAAGATGTTCACGAGGATCGCCTTCAGGTCCGGGTTCTTCAGCATCAGCTTGAACGCTTCGGTGACCTTCTCGGTCGTCGCGCCACCGCCGACGTCCAGGAAGTTCGCCGGCTCGCCGCCGAACAGCTTGATCGTGTCCATCGTCGCCATCGCGAGGCCTGCGCCGTTCACGAGACAGCCGATGTTGCCGTCGAGCGAGATGTACGCGAGGTCGAACTTCGACGCTTCGATTTCAGCCGGATCTTCTTCGTCCAGATCGCGGTACGCGACGATTTCCGGGTGGCGGAACAGCGCGTTCGAGTCGAAGTTGAACTTCGCGTCGAGTGCGATGACCTTGCCGTCGCCGGAGACGTTCAGCGGGTTGATTTCAGCCAGCGACGCGTCGGTTTCCCAGAATGCCTTGTACAGGCCTTGCAGGATGGCGCGCGCTTGCGGAATCGAAGCAGCCGGCACGCCGATCTTCGCGGCGAGGTCGTCGGCCTGGGCGTCGAGCAGGCCCGTCGACGGCTCGACGATGACCTTGTGGATCAGTTCCGGGTGCTTTTCGGCAACTTCTTCGATGTCCATGCCGCCTTCGCTCGAACCCATCAGAACGATCTTTTGCGACACGCGATCAACGACGAGGCTGACGTACAGTTCCTGCTTGATGTCGGCGCCTTCTTCGATCATCAGGCGGTTGACCTTCTGGCCTTCCGGACCGGTCTGGTGCGTGACGAGCTGCATGCCGAGGATCTGGTTCGCGTATTCGCGAACCTGCTCGATCGACTTCGCCACCTTCACGCCGCCGCCCTTGCCACGGCCACCCGCGTGAATCTGAGCCTTCACGACCCACACCGGGCCGCCCAGCTCTTCTGCCACCTTGACGGCCTCTTCAACCGAGAACGCCGGCTTGCCGCGCGGTACCGCGACTCCGAATTTCCGCAGGATTTCCTTACCCTGGTACTCGTGAATCTTCATGCGTGATTCCCTTCAGTCTGAGAGTTGGATGAAATGTCGCTTAAGACGCTTCTTCGAATGATTTCCGTTCATTCCTTCGTGCTGCCCTCACCGGGCAAGTCCGGCCGGTTCGTGCCATACCAGCGCGGGTAGTACTGCCGCACGACCTCGCCGTCGAACCGCAACGCCCGGCAACGGCCGAGCTGGAAAGGCGGTTCGGCGTGCTCGCCGTCATGGTCCGGTCCTTCGCCGCCCTCCTCGCGCACGTTCCATACGTCACCGGCGAACGCCTGGATCGCTGCCGTCGGCAGCACGGCGCACAGTTCGGTGAGATGGGAACAGCCTGCGACGCCGGCGAGCAGCCGGTTCGCGTTGCGGCGGAAATTGCGGAAGAGATTGAGCCCGATGAGGGCCCGGTAGGCGGGAGGGGCGGATTGACAGTGACCGGGATAGGGAACCCACTCCGAAGACGCTTCGGCGTCGACGACATTGAGGTCACGATCGATAGTCACGCGCAGCCAGAGTTCGTGGATCGGCAGGCCTTGGGGCCGGATGCCCGACGCAAGCGCGACATCGCGCGGCTTGTGGTCGGTCAGGCAGGCTTCGATGTCCCACAAGCCGTCGCCGCGCTCGTAGGCTTCCGCTCGGATTGCGCGTCGATGTCGCAACTGACGGGGCACGGGCTCGGATAGCGGCATGCTGGAGGTTGAGGCCGAAGAGGAAAACCCGTGGATTTTAGCATATTGGGTATTTGAGGCATCCGGCCGCGACGGCGGGTATTCCCGCCTGTCCGGAAACGGTTGCGTTGCAGCAAAATCGCGCGCAGCGCGCGCGACCGAACCGGTCAGTCGTCGGTCGGGAAATCGTCGCCGACCTTCAGCAACTTCACGATGGTCGAGCTCGAGAAGCCGCGCGCGGCAAGGAAGCGCGCCTGCTTCGCGCGCTCGGCGGGCGTTTGCGGCAGTGCACCGAATTTCTTGCGCCAGACGGCCTGCGCGCGTGCCCACTCGGTCTCGCGCAATTGCGCATTCACTTCCTCGACGAGACTGTCGCCGACCGCATGACGCTTCAGTTCGCTGACGATGCGCGC
The DNA here is from genome assembly GCF_902833195.1 of Burkholderia sp. BCC1638. Lineage (NCBI taxonomy): Bacteria > Pseudomonadati > Pseudomonadota > Betaproteobacteria > Burkholderiales > Burkholderiaceae > Burkholderia > Burkholderia sp. BCC1638. The sequence continues at coordinate 126,325 of NZ_CADFEC010000010.1, read as the reverse complement.
GACGCCGACGCGCGATGCGCGGCGATGCACGAGGCTCTCGGCAAAGCGTGCGTCGGACAGCCAGCCTTCCTTTTCCAGTGCATCGAGCACCGGCTCGACGGATTCGTCCTCACCGACGTACGGTGCGAGCTTGCGCGCGAGTTCGGCCCGGCTGTACTCGCGCCGGGACAAATAGCCGAGCGCGCGGCCCTTCAGCGAACGCAGCGGTTTCGACGACTTGCGCTCGGCGGCACCGGATGCGTCACCTGAAGCAGTGTCGGCGGAACCGCCGGACGCACGGCGCGTGCGACGCGGATGCTGGCTACTGCGCGTATACACATCTTCCTTGACCGACGCAGACGCATCGGCCGCGCGCTCGCCCGGAAAGCTGACACCGGACACGCGACGGCGCGACCGGTCGTGCGCGTCGAACGATTCGTCGTCGTCGAACGGATCGACCGGCGCGGTCATCTCAAACGAAACGAGGGCATCCTCGGATGCCCTCGTCGCGGTGCGGGTCGCGGCATGACTGCCCGCGCTCCGCCGGTTGGCCCCCGAGGATTCGGCTTGCCGGCCGGAGCGACCCGCCGTGTCGGGCGCGTCGCTCGGTTCCGGTTCGCCAGCCTGACCTCGGCGCCCGACCATCACTCTTCTTCGTCCATCGCCTCGGCTTCGTCGAACCCTGCACCATCCGGCATGGCGGCAACGCCGAGCGATTCGCGAATGCGGTTTTCGATCTCGCGCGCGATTTCCGGATTCTCGCGCAGGAATTCACGCGCGTTGTCCTTGCCCTGGCCGATCTTCTCGCCGTTGTAGCTGTACCAGGCGCCTGCCTTGTCGACGATCTTCGCCTGCACGCCGAGATCGATGATCTCGCCCTGACGCGAAATGCCCTCGCCGTACAGGATGTCGAAGATCGCTTCGCGGAACGGCGGCGACACCTTGTTCTTGACGACCTTCACGCGGGTTTCGTTGCCGATCACCTCGTCGTTCTTCTTGATCGAACCGATGCGGCGGATATCCAGACGCACTGACGAGTAGAACTTGAGCGCGTTGCCGCCCGTCGTGGTTTCCGGGTTGCCGAACATCACGCCGATCTTCATCCGGATCTGGTTGATGAAGATCACGAGGCAGTTCGTGCGCTTGATCGTGCCCGTCAGCTTGCGCAGTGCCTGCGACATCAGGCGAGCCTGCAGGCCCGGCAGCGAATCGCCCATCTCGCCTTCGATTTCGGCCTTCGGCACGAGCGCCGCGACCGAGTCGATGACGATCATGTCGATCGAACCCGAGCGCACCAGCGCGTCGGTGATTTCGAGCGCCTGCTCGCCGGTGTCCGGCTGCGAGATCAGCAGCTCCGGCACGTTCACGCCGAGCTTCGCCGCATATTGAACGTCGAGCGCGTGCTCGGCGTCGATGAAGGCTGCCGTGCCGCCCAGCTTCTGCAGTTCGGCGATGACCTGCAGCGTGAGCGTGGTTTTACCGGACGATTCCGGACCGTAGATCTCGACCACCCGGCCGCGCGGCAGGCCGCCGACGCCGAGCGCGATATCGAGACCGAGCGAGCCCGTGGAGACGACCTGGATGTCTTCGGCCGCTTCGCCGTCGCCCATCCGCATGATCGATCCCTTGCCGAACTGCTTCTCGATCTGCGCGAGTGCGGCCGCCAGCGCCTTGCTCTTCTCGGCGGTCATCCCGGAGCCCTTCTTGCTATCTTCCATGAATCGTCCTTTGCTATGATGAGCAGCGTCTGTCAGAGGCGCGCCCGCTTTCAAGCGCTGCCCACGAATGCAGACACTGTATAAAAAAACAGTGTTTTATGCAAGCCCGCAATGCAGGCTGCGTTGTACACGGATAACTTCGGAGACAGCCGCGCCGGCGCGAACGCCCCGCCGGCCATCGGTCAGCAACATGCGAATTCTCATCGCCGAAGACGACAGCATACTCGCGGACGGCCTCACCCGGTCACTCCGCCAATCGGGCTATGCCGTCGACCACGTGAAGAGCGGCGTCGAGGCCGATACCGCGCTGTCGATGCAGTCCTTCGACCTGCTGATCCTCGATCTCGGGCTGCCCAAGATGTCCGGGCTCGACGTGCTGAAGCGCCTGCGCGCGCGCAATTCCAATCTCCCCGTGCTGATCCTGACCGCCGCCGACAGCGTCGACGAGCGCGTGAAGGGGCTCGACCTCGGCGCGGACGACTACATGGCCAAGCCGTTCGCGCTCAACGAGCTCGAGGCGCGCGTGCGCGCGCTGACCCGGCGCGGCGCGGGCGGCGGCCCGACCGTCGTGCGCCACGGCTCGCTCGCGTTCGACCAGGTCGGCCGCATCGCATATGCGAACGACCGCGTGCTCGATCTGTCCGCGCGCGAGCTCGGGCTGCTCGAAGTGCTGCTGCAGCGCATCGGCCGGCTCGTGTCGAAGGAGCAGCTCGTCGACCATCTGTGCGAATGGGGCGAGGAAGTCAGCAACAACGCGATCGAAGTGTACGTCCACCGGCTGCGCAAGAAGATCGAGCCGAGCGGCGTGCGGATTTCCACCGTGCGCGGCCTCGGCTACTGCCTCGAGAAAGTCGCGCCCGCGGCGCCGGCCGACTCGCCCGCGCCCCAGTCCGCGGCGGCCGGCACGCCGCTGCGCTGACCCCGGCCGTCGCCGCGATGGCCACGCCGGCCCACCCCCGCCATCCGACCGGCGATCAACCGTCCGCCGCCGACGCCGCGCGCGACGCGCGCTACGAGAACCCGTTCGCGCCGCCCGACGAAACCGACACGCCCGAGGCCGCGCGGCCGCGCTCGCTGTTCGGCGAAATCCTCGACTGGATGCTCGCGCCGCTCCTGCTGCTGTGGCCGATGAGCATCGCCGTCACCTATCTCGTCGCGAAGACGATCGCGAACGGCCCGTTCGACCGCGCGCTCGAGACCAACGCATACGTGCTCGCGCGGCAGATCCATCCGGTCAACGGCGTCGCCGAGCTGACGCTGCCGCAGCAGACGCGCGACTTCCTGCGCGCGGACAACGTCGACAGCGTGTACTTCCAGGTGCTCGGCACGCGCGGCGAGCTGGTCGCGGGCGAGGCCGACATGCCGCTGCCGCGCGACGAGGACCGCCCGCCGCCGGGCGTCGTCGTGTTCCGCGACGACCTGCTGCGCGGCAACGACGTGCGCGTCGCGTATACGACTGTCGCGCTGCCCGAGTCGAACAGCACGCAGCCCGTGCTCGTGCAGGTCGGCGAGACGCTCGACAAGCGCAACGCGCTCGCGAACGACATCATCAAGGGCGTGATCCTGCCGCAGTTCGTGATCCTGCCGCTCGCGATCCTGCTCGTCTGGTTCGGGCTGTCGCGCGGGCTCGCGCCGCTCAACGCGCTGCAGGCGCACATCCGCGCACGGCGCCCCGACGACCTGTCGCCCGTCGAGGCGCAGCGCGCGCCGCCCGAGATCGAGCCGCTCGTCACGTCGTTCAACGACCTGCTCGCGCGCCTCGAACAGAACATGGCGCTGCAGAAGCGCTTCATCGCCGACGCCGCGCACCAGATGAAGACGCCGCTCGCGGGGCTGCGCACGCAGGCCGAGTTCGCGCTGCGCCACCCCGTGCCGCCCGACGTGCAGCGGTCGCTCGAACAGATCGCGACGAGTTCCGAGCAGGCCGCGCGGCTCGTCACGCAACTGCTCGCGCTCGCGCGCGCCGAGAACCGCGCGAGCGGGCTGACGTTCGAGCCGGTCGAGATCGCCGCGCTTGCACGCCGCACGGTGCGCGACTGGGTGCAGGCCGCGCTCGCGAAACGCATGGACCTCGGCTACGAAGGCCCGGAGGACGACGCGCCGCTCGAGGTCGACGGCAATCCCGTGATGCTGCGCGAGATGCTCGGCAACCTGGTCGACAACGCCATCCGCTACACGCCCGAAGGCGGCCGCATCACCGTGCGCGTGCGGGCCGAGCGTGCGGCGCGGCGCGTGCATCTCGAAGTCGAGGACACCGGGCCCGGCATCCCGGCCGCGGAACGCGACCGCGTGGTCGAACGCTTCTACCGGATCCTCGGCCGCGAAGGCGACGGCAGCGGCCTCGGGCTCGCGATCGTGCGCGAGATCGCCGCCCAGCACGGCGGCACGCTGACGCTCGACGATCACGTATACCAAAGCGCACCGCGCCTCGCGGGCACGCTCGTGCGCATCAGCCTGCCGCTGTCGGACACCGCGCCGGATCAATCCTGATACGCGCGGGTCCGTACCGCACCGCGATCGCATCGAAATCGGCGCTTTACCACCCGATTGCGACACGATCGGAGCGCGAAACGACCGATTCGGCGCGGGTTAACGCGCAGTCGTTTTGTGCCCGCGAGTCAGTGCGCCGTAAGTTTCCGTGCCAATAATCGTCGACAGGCCCGCCCACCCAAGGTGGCCGCATATCTATATCAAGGGACTTGGAGACGATTCATGGCAACGTTAGGCGAGCAAATTTCGCACTCGCCGATGACGGGCGAAGAGAAGAAGGTGATCTTCGCGTCGTCGCTCGGCACCGTGTTCGAGTGGTACGACTTTTATCTGGCCGGATCACTCGCGGCCTACATCAGCAAGAGCTTCTTCTCCGGGGTCAATCCGACCGCTGCATTCATCTTCACACTGCTCGGCTTCGCAGCGGGCTTCGCCGTGCGTCCGTTCGGCGCGATCGTGTTCGGCCGGCTCGGCGACCTCGTCGGCCGCAAGCACACGTTCCTCGTGACGATCGTGATCATGGGCATCTCGACCTTCGTGGTCGGCTTCCTGCCCGGCTACACATCGATCGGCATCGCGGCGCCGGTGATCTTCATCGCGATGCGGCTGCTGCAGGGCCTCGCGCTCGGCGGCGAGTACGGCGGTGCGGCGACCTACGTCGCCGAGCATGCGCCGGCGAACCGTCGCGGCTTCTATACCGCATGGATCCAGACGACCGCGACGCTCGGCCTGTTCCTGTCGCTGCTCGTGATCCTCGGCGTGCGCACGTTCATCGGCGAGGAAGCGTTCGGCAACTGGGGCTGGCGCGTGCCGTTCGTCGCGTCGATCCTGCTGCTCGCGGTGTCGGTGTGGATCCGGTTGCAGCTGAACGAATCGCCGGTGTTCCTGCGCATCAAGGCGGAAGGCAAGACGTCGAAGGCGCCGCTGACCGAAGCGTTCGGCCAGTGGAAGAACCTGAAGATCGTGATCCTCGCGCTCGTCGGCCTGACCGCCGGCCAGGCCGTCGTGTGGTACACGGGCCAGTTCTACGCCCTGTTCTTCCTCACGCAGACGCTGAAGGTCGACGGTGCCAGCGCGAACATTCTGATCGCGATCGCGCTCCTGATCGGCACGCCGTTCTTCCTGTTCTTCGGGTCGCTGTCGGACAAGATCGGCCGCAAGCCGATCATCCTCGCGGGCTGCCTGATCGCGGCGCTCACCTACTTCCCGCTGTTCAAGGCGCTCACGCACTACGCGAACCCGCAACTCGAACTCGCGACGCAGAAGGCGCCGATCACCGTCCTCGCCGATCCGGCCACCTGCTCGTTCCAGTTCAACCCGGTGGGCACGTCGAAGTTCACGAGCTCGTGCGACATCGTGAAGAGCGCGCTCGCGAAGGCCGGCCTGAACTACGAGAACGTCGCGGCGCCGGCTGGCGCGACCGCGCAGATCAAGGTCGGCGATACGGTGATCCCCGCGTATGACGGCAAGGCGGCCGACGCGAAGGCGCAGGGCGCGGCGTTCGACAAGACGCTCGCGTCGACGCTGAAGGCGGCCGGCTACCCTGCGAAGGCCGACCCGTCGCAGCTCAACTGGCCGATGACGATCGTGATCCTGACGATCCTCGTGATCTACGTGACGATGGTCTACGGCCCGATCGCGGCGATGCTGGTCGAGATGTTCCCGACACGCATCCGCTACACGTCGATGTCGCTGCCGTATCACATCGGTAACGGCTGGTTCGGCGGCTTCCTGCCGGCGACCGCGTTCGCGATCGTCGCGGCGAAGGGCGACATCTATTCGGGGCTCTGGTATCCGATCGTGATCGCGCTGGCCACGTTCGTAATCGGTCTGCTGTTCGTCAAGGACACGAAGAACTCGAACATCTACGCGCAGGATTGAGGTCGGGCGCGGGCGGTACCCCGCCCGCAACCCGTGCCGGCGCCGGCCGTCGGCACCTTTTTTCAGGAAAGTGAAAAAAGGTGTTGACAGCCCGGCGGTACATCTACATAATTCAAGTCTTCGGCGAATTAGCTCAGTCGGTTAGAGCGACGGAATCATAATCCGCAGGTCCGGGGTTCGAGTCCCTGATTCGCCACCAAATGCGAAAAGCCGCTGTTCCGCAAGGATCAGCGGCTTTTTTCATTGCTTCATCCGGGCGGGCGCGGATTCGCGCACCGCCTGTCCATCAGGCGTGCGTCCCGCGCGTTATGCCACCACCGCCCCGCGCTGCGCGTCCGGCACCTCCGCCCGCACCTTCCCCCGCCAGTTCTCCCCGCCCTCCAGCGCCGGCGTCGACTCGAACAGCTCCGCGATCCAGTCCGCGAACACGCGCACCTTCTGCGACAGATGCCGGTTGTGCGGATACACGATCGAGATCGGCTTGGGCTTCGGATTGCAGTCGGGCAGCACCTCGACCAGCGAGCCGTCGCGCAGGTGCGGCAGCACCATGAACAGCGTCGGCTGGATCATCCCGAATCCTTCGAGCCCGCACGTCACGTACGCATCCGAATCGTTGACGGTGACACTGCCGTTCATCCGCACTTCGACCGGCTTGCCCTCGATCATGAACACCCACGGAATCGCCCGTGCACCGTGGCTCGCGCGGAAATTCACTGCATGATGGTCGGCCAGGTCGGCGATCTCCTGCGGCTCGCCGTGACGCGCGAGATAGTCGGGCGACGCGCAGGTCACGCGCTTGAGCATCCCGATCCGCCGCGCGACCATCGACGAATCCTCGAGCGGCCCGACCCGGATCATGCAGTCGATGCCCTCCTCGACCGGATCCACGTAGCGGTCCGACAAGCCGAGGTCGAGCGTCATGTCCGGATAACGCTGCCGGAAGATCGACAGCGCCGGCAACACGACGCGCCGCCCGAGCGAACTCGGCATGTGGACGCGCAGCACGCCGCTCGGCTTGCGGTTGCCGGTCTGGAAACTCGCGTCGGCTTCCGCGATCTCCGAGATGATCTTCATGCAATGCTCGTAATACGCGGCGCCCTCCGGCGTCAGCGATAGCCGCCGCGTCGTCCGGTGCATCAGACGCACGCCGAGCAGCGCCTCGAGATTCTGGATGATGGTCGTCACCGATGCGCGCGGCATCGCAAGCGTGTCGGCCGCGCGCGTGAAGCTGTTCGCGTCGACCACGCGGGTGAAAACTTCCATTGCCTGAATGCGGTCCATGCTGCGCCCCCTTCGAATCGCCAACGGAACAGAATAGAGCGCGCAACCCGCGCGGCACAAGCCCCCGCCTATTGTTTGCCGCTTTTGAATAGTCTCAGCGTTTCGGACTGGAAAGTGATGCGGATCCGTGCAGTTCCAGACGCGACGACCCCATCCCCGGTCGCCATGCGCGGCGCGCTCACCGCTCACCGCTCACCGGCACGTTACCGCACGAACCGCTCGCGATAGCCCTGCGGCGATACGCCGAGCACGCGCACGAAACTGCGCCGCAACGTCTCCTCCGAGCCGAAACCGCACCGCGTGGCGATCCGCTTGACGGGCCACGCGGTTTCGCCGAGCAGACGCTGCGCGGCCTCGACGCGAATCTGCTCGACCGCGCGCGCGGGCGTGCGGCCGGTGCCCGCGCGGTAGTGACGCACGAAGCTGCGCTCGCTCATGCTGACGCGCTCGGCAAGCGCCGGCACCGACAGGTCGGCCGTCAGGTGCTCGGCGATCCACGCATGGAGTTCGCCGAAGCGGTCGTCGGTACGTTGCATCGACAACATCGCGCTGAACTGCGCCTGCCCGCCCGGCCGCTTCAGGAACACGACGAGCTCGCGCGCGGCGTCGAGCGCGATCGCCCGCCCGAGATCCTCCTCGACCAGCGCGAGCGCGAGATCGATGCCGGCCGTCACGCCGGCCGACGTCCACAACGCGCCTTCGCGAATGAAGATCGGATCGGGCTCGACGCGCACGTTCGGATAGCGCGCCGCGAATTCGTCGCAGCGCGCCCAGTGCGTGACCGCGCGCCGCCCGTCGAGCAGGCCGGCCTCGGCGAGCAGGAACGCACCGGTGCAGACCGATGCGACACGTCGCGCGCGCTGCGCCTGCTGCCGCACCCAGCGCACCGTCCGCGCATCCCGCGAAGCGGCGTGCACGCCCTTGCCGCCGGCCACGATCACCGTATCGGGCCGCCCGGCCGAGCGCAGCGAATCGGCCATCACCACGAGGCCGGAGGACGTCTCGATCGGCCCCGCCTCCGCGGCGACGACACGCGGCGCATACGGCACGGGCTGCCCGCGCTCCTGCGCGAGTTCGTTGACGGATGCAAACACCTGCAGCGGCCCGGTCACGTCGAGCAACTGCGCACGGGGAAACGCGAGGACGATGATCGAGCGCGGAGCGGCAGACATGGCGATTGGCTGAAAACGTGGGTGATATGGCAATTTCGCCAAACACTACGCGCCTAGAATCGATCTGTCCATCGTGCGCCGGCCGTGGCGCATCCCCTTCCCTTCGGAGCGTTCGCATGACCCTGCATATCGGCCTTCTCGTGTTTCCCGGCGTCCAGCAACTCGATCTCACCGGCCCGCACGACGTGCTCGCGTCGTTGCCCGACGCGACCGTCCATCTGGTCTGGAAATCGCGCGACACCGTCACGTCGAGCAGCGGCCTCGCGCTCGCGGCGACCTGCACGTTCGACGATTGCCCGCCGCTCGACGTGATCTGCGTGCCCGGCGGGATCGGCATCAACGACCTGCTGCTCGATGCCGAAACGATCGCGTTCGTGCAGCAGCGCGCGGCCGCCGCGCGCTACGTGACGTCAGTCTGCACGGGTGCGCTGCTGCTCGGCGTGGCCGGCCTGCTGCGCGGCCGCCGCGCGACGACGCACTGGGCATTTCATTCGCTGCTCGCGCCGCTCGGGGCGGTGCCCGTGCGCGAGCGCGTGGTGCGCGACGGCAACCTGATCACCGGCGGCGGCGTAACGGCCGGCATCGACTTCGCGTTGACGATCGCCGCCGAACTCGTCGGCGACGAAGAGGCGCAGTCGATCCAGCTGGCGCTCGAATACGCGCCCGCGCCGCCGTTCGATGCGGGCTCGCCGGATACGGCGCCGGCGTCGGTACTGAAGCGCGTGACCGAGCGCTCGGCGGCAGGGCTGGAGAAGCGCAGGCAGACGATCGACGCGGCGTTGCGCGCGATGTCCCGCTGAAGACAAGCACACGAAAACCGAAGGGCGGGCGGGCCGCGCGGCCACGCAGCCTGCCCGACTCGGCAGCATTCGCATTGACCGACCGGACCTATCGATGAACATCATCCGCAGCACCGCATTCACCGCGCAACGCCCGTGGGGGGCGCTGGACATCGCGAACCTGAACGGCATCACGGTCCGCCTGCACTGGACCGATCGGCCGTACCGCTGGCATGTGAATGACGGCGAGGAGGTTTTCGCGGTGCTCGACGGCCGTGTCGAGATGCGCTACCGCGCAGCAGGTGTCGAGCACGCGACGGTGCTCGAGACGGGAGACGTCTTCCACGCGACGATCGGCACCGAACACGTCGCGCACCCGCTCGGCGAAGCGCGCATCCTCGTGATCGAGACCGAAGGCAGCGACTGACGACGGGGCGTCAGCCCGAGATGGTGCCCGTCCCTTGCGACGGGATCAGCTTCGGCTGCGGCGTGCACAGGCACTGGCACAGGTCGTGTTCGAGCGCGACGACCTTGCCCATCACGGTCATCGTCCGCTCGCCGCCGTCGGATACGATCACGCCCTGGGTCTTGCACGCGGCGCAGAACACCGGCGCGCCGAGATAGGCGAGTTCGCGGCCGTCGAACGACGAATTGGCGATTCCGTCGAGCACGACACCGCCATGGTCGGTCGTGTCGCCCTTCAGGATGAATTTGCGGCTCATGCTTCGGCTCTCCCTCGGAAACGCCGCGCAGCGCGGCATCGGGCCGCGCGCGGGCAGTCGGTATCCGCCCGTCGGTCGCGGGCGTTTCGCGAGGATATCACCGCGCGGCCGATCGTCGAATGCATGTCGTTCAGCGCGGCGTTCACGGTGTCGTCGTACGCCGACACCGTGTCATGCACGCCGAAGCACTTCATGGAAGTCGACTCGATACGCGAGCGGATGATCGCGATCGCGTGCGACTGGCTGATTCATTGCTTCGTCGAAGCCATGCGCCGGCACGATCCCGCGAAGCGGCGATAGCGATGGCAACGCGCTCAGACGAACAGCGCGACGCAAAGCGCGGCGCCGCACAGATACGTGCCGAGCGCGCCGATGAAACGCAGGGGATTCGGCCTGTCCATCGTCGGCCACGCGAGCAGTCCAATCACGAGCAGACAGCGGCACGCGGTTGCCGCGACGATCAACGAGACGATCGCGCGCGACGGGTCGTGTGCGCCGAAATAGAGAAACAGCACCGCGAGAAACGGCGCGTATTCGGCCGTGTTGCCGTGCGCGCGCACGATCTTGTGCAACCCGTCGGTCGGATCGGACGCACATCCGGAACCGGTGGTGCGCCGGAAGCGCGCAACGGACACGATCAGGCCGAGCCCGAACAGCAGCAACCCCAGGATCGTCGTGCAAACGAGCGCGACGGGATGGATCGACATGGCACCCCCGATGCATGCGGACATGCGCTGCACATCGGGCGATCGTACCTGCGGCCGGTGCACCCGGCTATCGCGGAAACCCGTAGCGTCTTCACACACCGGCAACGGATTCGGACAGGATCGGACCCGATTTGCGGTCGATACGGCGATGCACAAGACCGGTGCGTGAGCCGCCGGCGCCGCCACGCGCCGTCGTTCCCGGCGGCCAGGCGGTGCGCGCAAACGTTACGCCACGGCGACACGCGCCACCGCGTCGCACCGCCCATTGCCGCACGTCACAGGCATGTGCGTTGCGTCGACGCATCTCGGTAGTGAACCGCCCTTGGCAGCCCGCTGCGGAGGACTACACTAATCCTTAATGAGGTGCGGCCGGAGCCTGCGCCTTCAGGGAGACGCCGCCATGAATCGGCCGCTGAATCGCATCCTGCCGCGCGTGACCGGTAGTGCCTCGGTCTGGACGTGGATCAAGTGGTCCTTGCTGGCCGCGCTGGTGATCGCAATCGCGATCGTCGCGCGACTCGTGATGACCGAGATCGCGACATCGCGCCTGCAGGCGCACTACCTGTCCGAGCTCACCCGTGACGTCGGCTACACCGTCGAGGCCGGCGCAAGCGACCACATCCGCTTCCCCGCCAACGGGCCGTACGACCAGCGCCTCGGCTACGCGATGATTCCTGCGTTCCAGCAGCATCTGCTCGCGCGCGGCTTCGTCGTCGGCAAGCAGGCGCGCGATTCGCAACGAATGCTGTCGCTCGCCGATCACGGCCTGTTCCTGCCTTACGAAGAAAAAGACCAGGCCGGGCTGATGCTGTTCGACTCGACCGGCGCCCCGCTGTTCGCGACCGTGTTCCCGCAGCGCGTCTACGCCGACTTCGACACGGTGCCGCGCGTGATCGCGGATTCGTTGCTGTTCATCGAGGATCGCTACCTGCTCGACGCGAACCAGCCGAACCGCAATCCCGCGATCGACTGGGGACGCTTCAGCCGCGCGCTCGCCGACCAGGCGATGCACGTCGTCAACCATCATCAGGCGCGTCCCGGCGGCAGCACGCTCGCGACGCAGATCGAGAAGTTCCGCCATTCGCCCGACGGCCGCACCGCGACGCCGCCGGAGAAGCTGCGGCAGATCGCGTCCGCGTCGGTCCTCGCATACCTGAACGGCCCGCAGACGATGCTCGCGCGGCGCGCGATCCTGGTGCGCTACCTGAACTCGGTGCCGCTCGCCGCGCGGCCGCACGTGGGTGAAATCACCGGCATCGGCGACGGTCTCGCCGCGTGGTACGGCCGCGACTTCAACGACGTGAACCGGATCCTGTCCGCGCCGACGACCGGCGACAACGTCGACGAACAGGGCAAGACGTTCCGTGAGGTGCTGTCGCTGATCATCGCGCAGCGCGCGCCGTCGTACTTCCTGAATCGCGGCTATCCGGCGCTGCAGAAGCTGACCGACAGCTACCTGCGGCTCCTGTCGACCGGCGGCGTGATCTCGCCCGCGCTGCGCGACGCGGCGCTCGCCGCGCAGATCGAGCGCAGCGCGCCGCCGGCCGCCGCGCACGTGCAGTCGTTCGTGTCGCGCAAGGCCGTGTCGTCCGCGCGCGCGTCGCTGCTGTCGGCACTCGGGATCAGCGACCTGTACCAGCTCGACCAGCTCGACCTCGAAGCCACCAGCACGCTCGACAACGGCGTGCAGCAGGCGGTCGCCGAACGGCTCGCGCGGGCGTCGACCCGCGACGGCGCGCAGGCCGCCGGCCTGTACGGCTTCGAGATGCTCGCTCCGAAGGACGACCCGTCGCACCTCACGTACAGCTTCACGCTGTACGAGCACCGCAACGGCGCGAACATGCTGCGCGTGCAGACCGACAGCGTGAACCAGCCGTTCGACGTAAACCGCGGCGGCCGCATCAACCTCGGCTCGACCGCGAAGCTGCGCACGCTGATCACCTACCTGCAGATCGTCTCCGACCTGCACGCGCGCTACGGCAACCTGTCGAACGCGCAACTCGCGAAGGTGAAGCCCGACCCGATCGACGGACTGTCGCGCTGGGCGCTCGATTACCTGTCGCATACGCGCGATCGCTCGCTGCAGGCGATGCTCGACGCGGCGGTCGAACGCAAGTACTCGGCGAGCCCCGACGTGTTCTACACGGGCGGCGGCGCGCAGGTATTCTCGAACTTCGAGAAGTCGGACAACGGCCGCATCCTGACGCTGCATGCGGCCTTCGAGCACTCGGTCAACCTCGTGTTCGTGCGGCTGATGCGCGACATCGTCCATTACGAGATGCTGCAGGCGGCCGGCCCGTCGTCGTCGTGGCTCGGCGATCCGGAGCAGCGCAAGCATTACCTCGAGCAGTTCGTCGACGGCGAAAGCAAGGTCTACGTGAAGCGCTACTACACGCGCTATGCGGGCAAGGCGCCCGACGACGCGCTCGCGCTGATGCTGCAGGACGTGCGCAAGTCGCCGCCGAAGATCGCGACGGTGCTGCGCAGCGTCGCGCCGAACGAATCGCTCGCGTGGTTCAGCGCGCGGATGCGCGCGCAGCTGAAGGGCACGCCGGCCGCGACGCTGTCGGACGACGATCTCGCCGCGCTCTACGCGAAGTACGCGATCGACCGGTTCAACCTCAACGATCGCGGCTATATCGCGAGCGTCCACCCGCTCGCGCTGTGGACGCTCAACTATCTGCGCGCACATCCGAATGCGCCGCTCGGCGACGTTCAGCGCGACAGCCGCGATGCGCGCTTCTACACGTACTCGTGGCTGTACAAGACGCGCTACCACGCGACCCAGGACCGGCGCATTCGCCACATGGTCGAGCTGCGCGCGTACGGGGAGATCACGAAAGCGTGGCGTGCGCTCGGCTACCCGTTCGCGGAAGTCACGCCGTCATACGCGGCCGCGATCGGCGCATCGGGCGACCAGCCCGACGCGCTCGCGAAACTGATCGGCCTGATCGCGAACGGCGGCCAGAAGGCGCCGACCGAGACGATCACACGCCTCGACTTCGCGAAGGGCACGCCGTACGAAACGCGCTTCGTGCGCGCGGCCGCGCAGCCGCAGCCGATGCTGTCGCCGGAGATCGTCGACGTGGCGCGCACGCTGCTGCGCGACGTCGTGCTCAACGGCACCGCGCGGCGTCTCGCGGGCGGCTTCACGCTGCCCGACGGCAAGACGCTCCAGGTGTACGGCAAGACCGGGACGGGCGACCAGCGCTTCAACGTCTACGCGCGCGGCGCGCGGCTGATCGAGTCGCGCAAGGTCAATCGCAGCGGCACGTTCGTGTTCGTGCTCGGCGACCGCTTCTTCGGCGTGCTGACGGCGACCGCGCACGAGCCGTACGCAGCACGCTACGACTTCACGAGCGCGATGGCGGTGCAGTTGCTGAAGTCGATGGCGCCGGCGCTCGCGCCGCTGATCGAGCGCCCGGTCACGGCCGGCACGCGCACGGCGGGCCCGGCGCCGCAGGCGGAAACGCCGGCGCCGCAGGCCGCGCCGGCCGAGCCGTCCTGACGACGGCCCGTGCGCTCACGCGACGACGCGCCGCTCAGTGCGAGCGGCCGTCGTAGTGCGTGACCGGCAGCGCGTCGATATCGACATCCTCGAGGCATCGCACGTTGATCGCGGCCATCGCGGTGCCGTCCGGATGGGTACCCTCGCCGAACGCATGAATCCCGCAGCGCTTGCAGAAGCGATGGCGGATCACGTGCTTGTTGAACGTATAGGTCGCGAGATGTTCGTCGGGCGTGAGGAGCTTCATGTGATCGCGCGGCACGAACCACATCAGCGCGCCCTTGCGTCGGCAGATCGAGCAGTTGCAGGCCATCACGCCCTGCAGGTCGCCTTCCACCTCGAACTTCACGTCGCCGCAGTGACAGCTTCCACGATAAAGCATGGTCGTCTCCCGGGGCGGCCCGTGCGCGACGACGGCATCCCGGCGGGACACCGTTGGCCGGGTCGGCTCAAACGAGTACAGTAGCGCGCACCCGCGTCGCTCGCAACGTGCCGCGGCGCCTGTCCCGACCCCACTCCGACCACGAGGAAAACCACCATGCTCGAACTGCGCCCCGGCTGCGAATGCTGCGACAAGGACCTGCCGCCCGATTCGCCGGACGCACGCATCTGCACCTTCGAATGCACGTTCTGCGCGACCTGCGCGGACGACGTGCTGAAGGGCCGCTGCCCGAACTGCGGCGGCGATCTGGTGGTGCGGCCGCGCCGTCCGGCGAGCCTGCTCGCGAAATATCCGGCGTCGACGCAACGCGTGCTGAAGCCGGGCGGCTGCGCGAACCACTGACGGCCCGCACCGCCCTTCCCGTCAGGACATCTCGATCCGCGCGCGCGTCACCGCGAGCAGCGACGCCATCGCGCGGCGCGCACCGTCCTCGTCGCGCACGCGAATCGCGTCGCTGACGGCCGCGTGCTCGGCGAGCGACGCATTGAACACATGCGCCCGGCGCGCGTTCAGATGCAGCTGCGCCTCGAGCGTGCGATCGATCAGCGCGCCGAGCGGCACCAGCAGTTCGTTGCCGCCGGCCTCCAGCACGCTCAGGTGAAAGCGCAGGTCCGCGCGCACCCATTCGTCCACGTTGCGCGCGGCGGCCATCGCGCGCACCGCGTCCTCGATCGCGTCGAAGGCGCCCGGCCCGTGCGCGCGCGCGGCCAGCGCGGCCGCATGCGGCTCGATCATCTCGCGCATCTCCTGCAGCTTCAGCGCGAACGCGAGCGGCGGCGCGACACGCGCGTACCAGTCGAGCAGGTCGGCGTCGAGCAGGTTCCATGCGCGGCGCGGCCGTACGCGCGTGCCGACCTTCGGCCGCGATTCGACCAGCCCCTTCGACGTCAGCGTGCGCAGCGCCTCGCGCAGCACCGTGCGGCTCACGCCGAACATCTCCATCAGGTCCGGCTCCCGCGGCAGCAGCGATTCGGGCGGATAGTCGCCGCGCAGGATCGCCGTCGCCAGCCGGAAGGCTGTCTGTCCATGCAGGTCGCGTTGAATGATCGTTCTCCGGTGACGGGCAACGCCGCGGCTGCCCACTATCTGCACAATAGTGCTATTAATACTATTTTTTATCGGGCTGCGCTAGGATAACCGTCACGCATTCGACCGGCGCCGCATCGGCATGTCCGCGCCGGTCACCCCAGGAGACTCGCGACATGAAAATCACCCGCCTCGAAACCTTCGTCGTCCCGCCGCGCTGGCTGTTCCTCAAGATCGAAACCGACGAAGGGATCGTCGGTTGGGGCGAACCGGTCGTCGAGGGCCGCGCGCACACGGTCGAAGCCGCCGTGCACGAACTCGCCGATTATCTGGTCGGCAAGGATCCGCTGCTGATCGAGGATCACTGGCAGGTGATGTATCGCGCCGGCTTCTACCGCGGCGGCCCGATCACGATGAGCGCGATCGCGGGTGTCGACCAGGCGTTGTGGGACATCAAGGGCAAGCATCACGGCGTGCCCGTGCACGCGCTGCTCGGCGGCCAGGTGCGCGACCGCATCAAGGTGTATTCGTGGATCGGCGGCGACCGGCCGAGCGACGTCGCGAACAACGCGCGCGCGGTGGTCGAGCGCGGTTTCAAGGCCGTGAAGATGAACGGCTCCGAGGAGCTGCAGATCGTCGACACCTACGACAAGGTCGAGCAGGTGATCGCGAACGTCGCGGCGGTGCGTGACGCGGTCGGCCCGCACGTCGGGATCGGCGTCGACTTCCACGGCCGCGTGCACAAGCCGATGGCGAAGGTGCTCGCGAAGGAGCTCGATCCGTACAAGCTGATGTTTATCGAGGAGCCGGTGCTGTCGGAGAACGCCGAGGCGCTGCGCGACATCGTCAACCAGACCAACACGCCGATCGCGCTCGGCGAGCGGCTCTACTCGCGCTGGGACTTCAAGCACATCCTCGCGGGCGGCTACGTCGACATCATCCAGCCCGATGCGTCGCACGCGGGCGGCATCACCGAGTGCCGCAAGATCGCGACGCTCGCGGAAAGCTATGACGTCGCGCTCGCGCTGCACTGCCCGCTCGGCCCGATCGCGCTGGCCGCGTGCCTGCAGCTCGATGCGGTGAGCTACAACGCGTTCATCCAGGAACAGAGCCTCGGCATTCACTACAACCAGGGCAACGACCTGCTCGACTACCTGCGCAATCCCGAAGTATTCCGCTACGAAGACGGCTTCGTCGCGATCCCACAGGGCCCGGGGCTCGGCATCGACGTCAACGAGGAGAAAGTGCGCGAGATGGCGAGGACGGGGCATCGCTGGCGCAACCCGGTGTGGCGTCACGCGGACGGCAGCGTCGCCGAATGGTGATGAGGGAGTGAGATGAGGCGCGTTGCGCGGCGTGCATGCCGCGCAACGGCTTCGCGACGGCCGCCCGACAGGCGGCCGTTCGTGCATCTGCAGCACGCGACGCGCGGGCACCCGGCCCGGCACCGCGCCGCCCCGGCCGTCAGCCGAGCGCCGCGAACCCCGGCACGCTGAACGACAGCACGGCGGCCGCGACGAACACGCCGATCATCGTCAGCGCCTCGAGATGCAGGATGTTGCGGAACGTGTACGCGTCTTCGGTCGACGCGGTCCGGCGCAGACGCGGCAGCGCCGAGAAGCGGTTCAACCCGCCGAGCACGAGCGCGAGCGCGACGAGCAGCAGCTTGAGCAGCAGCACGCGCCCCCACGTGGTGCCGTCGAGCGGTGCGAGCGAGCCGCCGAGCCCGCGCAGCGCATTGAGCACGCCCGTGCCGAGCACGAACACGACCGCGATCGTCGACGTACGCGACAGCTGCTGACCGATCCGGATCAGCGCGCCGCGCGCGACCGACGAGCCGAGCACCGGCAGCACCGCGAGCCCGCCCGCGAGCACGAGGCCGCCCCACACCGCGGTGGCGAGCAGGTGCAGCGTCTGCACGCCGACCGCCGCGGACAGCGGGCCGGTGTCGGCCGCATGGCCGAGCGACGCCTTGCCGGCCGCGACCACGATCACCGCGAGCCACAGCACCGCATGCGCGACCGGGCCCTCCGGCTTTGCCAGCGCGACGATCGCGAGCACGACGGCGCCGGCGAACGCGACGCTCCATGCGAAGCCCGTGTGCGTCTGCGCGAGCATGACGGGAATCGCGGCGAATGCGCCGCCGAGCCCCGCGCCGCTCATCGACGCCGCTTCATACACCAGCCAGCCGAGATCGGCGAGCACGAGCGCCAGCGCCGCCGCGACCAGCGAATGTTGCGCGCGCAGCCATGCGGGATGCGACGGCGCGACGACCGGTCGCGCGCCGTCCTTGCCGAGCCACGCCTTGAGCAGCGCCGAACCGACGGCCATCGCGAACGTCGCGTCCATCAATGCCGCCAGCGCGACCTGCCCGATCCACAAGCTGTCGATCCTCATCGCGCGCGCCCTCCCGGGAACGGCCGGCCCGCAACGCGGCGGCAAGTGGAACGACAGCGGGAAGACGGCAACGGCACGGTAGGGAACGTCATCGATGAATCCGGAAACGGGAGAAATGACTGGGTCTGCGGCGGAGGCGGCGCCGCGCGACCCGCGAGTGTACGGTCTTCGATGGTCAAAGCGCACGCCGGTTCACACAACCCGTGTACGAAGCGCGTCAAATTGTCGCAAGTCGCAAACAGGCAGGAACCGATGTCCTTTTGCCAAATAGCCGTCATTACCCATAGATGATAGAATGCCGCGTCGCAGCAGCCCGGCTGTCCTGCCGTCCATGCGCCGAGCCGATCGTAGCCCGGACAGGTCCCCGACGAATAAACATGGAGTCTCGTGTGTCTTCAAGACGCCTCTTCCGTCCGTTGCTTGCCGTTCTCCTGATCGGTGGCGCGGGCCTTACGAGCGCTGCTCAAGCGCAGACCAAGCCCACGGAGCAAGCGCACGCCCAGCAGGCGCCGCTCAAGGCACCCGATACGATGGCCGAGCGTGTGCGCGGCTGTACCGCATGCCATGGCGTTCACGGCCAGGGTACGGACAACGACTATTTCCCGCGGCTTGCCGGCAAGCCGGCGGAGTACCTGTACAACCAGCTCGTCAACTTCCGTGATGGCCGGCGCAAGTACCCGCCGATGAACTATCTGCTGACGTACCTGAACGACGATTACCTGAAAGAGATCGCCGAGCACTTCTCGGCCGAGCGTCCGCCGTACCCGACGCCGGCCAAGCCGACGCTGCCGGCCGCCACGCTCGCGCGCGGCAAGCAGCTCGTCACGCAAGGCGATCCGTCGCGCAAGCTGCCGGCCTGCGTGGCCTGCCACGGCGCTGGGCTGACCGGCATGCAGCCGGCGATCCCGGGCCTCGTCGGCCTGCACGCCGATTACCTGAGCGCACAGCTCGGCGCATGGCGCTCGGGCAACCGCCACGCGAAGGCACCGGATTGCATGCACGAGATCGCGTCGAAGCTGTCGGACGAAGACGTGACGGCCGTGACCGCATGGCTCGCCGCGCAACCGGCGCCCGCCAACCCCGTGCCGGCCCCGGCGCGTTCGATGAAGACTCCGCTCGCCTGCGGCAGCGAACCGCAATAAGGCAAGGGAGACAGACACAATGAAACGCAAGTCCCTGTTTGCACTCTCGGCCGTCGCGATCGTCGCGGCTGCCGCCCTCGTGCCGGTCCTCTGGCCGGGCAACGACACGCTGCACGGCAACGCTGCCGTCGCGGCCACGCCGGCCGACCAGGCCGCGCTGATCAAGAAGGGCGAATACCTCGCGCGCGTCGGCGACTGTATCGCGTGCCACACCGTGCGCGGCGGCAAGTCGTTCGCGGGCGGCCTGCCGATGGCGACGCCGTTCGGCACGATGTACACGCCGAACATCACGCCGGACGACAAGGACGGTATCGGCAAGTGGACGTCGGACGACTTCTACCGCGCGATGCACACCGGCCGTTCGAAGGACGGCAGCCTGCTCTACCCTGGCTTCCCGTTCGCGAGCTACACGAAGGTCACGCGCGCCGACTCGGACGCGATCTACGCGTACCTGCGTTCGGTCCCGCCGGTCTCGGTGCCGAGCCGTCCGCATGAACTGAAGTTCCCGTTCAACAACCGCAATCTGCTGATCGGCTGGCGCACGCTGTTCTTCAAGGAAGGCGAATACAAGCCGGATCCGACCAAGTCGGTCGAATGGAACCGCGGCGCGTACCTCGTCGAAGGCCTCGGCCACTGCTCGATGTGCCACACGTCGATCAACATGATGGGCGGCCCGGTGAGCTCGGCGGCCTTCGCGGGTGGCCTGATCCCGCTGCAGAACTGGTATGCGCCGTCGCTGACGAACGACAAGGAACTCGGCCTCGGCGACTGGCACGTGCAGGAGCTGTCGGACCTGCTGCAGGCCGGCGTATCGAACAAGGGCGCGGTGTTCGGCCCGATGGCCGACGTCGTGCACAACAGCCTGCAGTACATGAGCGACGAAGATACGCGCGCGATGTCGACGTACCTGAAGTCGATCCCGCAGAAGGCTGAAGCGCCGAAGAACATGCAGTACGAGCCGTCGAAGCAATTCGGCAACGCGCTGTTCGACCAGGGCAAGAAGATCTACGCGGACAACTGCGCAACCTGCCACGCCGAAACCGGCGCAGGCAAGCCGCCAGCGTATCCGCCGCTCGCGGGCAACCATTCGATCGTGATGGAATCGGCGGTCAACCCGATCCGCATGGTGCTGAATGGCGGCTATCCGCCGAGCACGTTCAAGAATCCGCGTCCGTACGGGATGCCGCCGTTCGCGCAGTCGCTGTCGAACCAGGAAGTCGCGGCGGTGGTCACGTATATCCGGATGTCGTGGGGCAACAACGGTACGCCGATCTCGCCGCAACAGGTGAGCGACCTGCGTTCCGCGCCGCTTGACTAAATAACGCGCGACACACACGGGGGCGCGGCTGCGGGAAACCGCAGCCGCGCCCCTTTGCTTTTTGCGACGCCGTTCCCCGCGCGGGCCGCGCGAGGCGTCGCCGATCATAAAACTCAAGAGTGGTATCTATGTCTTTCGAATCTCTCGGCTTGGCCGAACCGCTCGTCAAGGCGGTCAACGAGCTCGGCTACACGTCGCCGACTCCCATCCAGCAGCAGGCGATCCCCGCCGTCCTCGGCGGCGGCGACCTGCTCGCCGGCGCCCAGACCGGCACCGGCAAGACCGCCGGCTTCACGCTGCCGATCCTGCAGCGCCTGCACACGTTCTATGCCGAGCATCGCGGCGCGAAGCGCGCGGTGCGCGCGCTGATCCTCACGCCGACGCGTGAACTCGCCGCCCAGGTCGAGGAAAGCGTGCGCGCGTACAGCAAATACCTGAAGCTGCGCTCGACCGTGATGTTCGGCGGCGTCAGCATCAATCCGCAGATCGATGCGCTCAAGCGCGGCGTCGACATCGTCGTCGCGACGCCGGGGCGTCTGCTCGACCACATGCAGCAGAAGACGATCGATCTGTCGGATCTCGACATCCTCGTGCTCGACGAAGCCGACCGGATGCTCGACATGGGCTTCATCCACGACATCAAGCGCGTGCTCGCGAAACTGCCGCCGCAGCGCCAGAACCTGCTGTTCTCGGCGACCTTCTCGGACGAGATCAAGTCGCTCGCCGACAGCCTGCTCGATTCGCCCGCACTGATCGAGGTCGCACGCCGCAACACCACCGCGGAAAGCGTCGCGCAGAAGATCCACCCGGTCGACCGCGATCGCAAGCGCGAGCTGCTCACGCATCTGATCCGCGAACACAACTGGTTCCAGGTGCTCGTGTTCACGCGCACCAAGCACGGTGCGAACCGGCTCGCGGAACAGTTGACGAAGGACGGCATCAGCGCGATGGCGATCCACGGCAACAAGAGCCAGTCGGCCCGCACGCGCGCGCTCGCGGAATTCAAGAACAGCACGCTGCAGGTGCTGGTCGCGACCGACATCGCCGCACGCGGGATCGACATCGACCAGCTGCCGCACGTCGTCAATTTCGACCTGCCGAACGTGCCGGAGGATTACGTGCACCGGATCGGCCGCACGGGCCGCGCGGGCGCGACGGGCGAAGCCGTGTCGCTCGTGTGCGTCGACGAGAAGCAGCTGCTGCGCGACATCGAGCGGCTGATCAAGCGCGAGATTCCGCAGGAAGTGATCGCGGGCTTCGAACCCGATCCGAACGCGAAGCCGGAGCCGATCCAGCAACGCCGCGGGCAGCAGCCGCGCGGCGGCAACGGCAACGGCGGCGGCGGCAATCGCCAGCCGCGTGCAGGCGGCGCCGGCCAGCCGGCCGCGAAGCGCGACGGCAATGCGCAACCGAAGGCCGCGAAGGCGGCCAAGCCGCGCACGGCCGGCGGCGCGACCGGCAATGCCGGTGGCGGCGGCGGTCGCCCGTCAGGCGGCAACGGCGCGCGTCCGGCGAACGGCAACGCCGCGCACGCCAACCGCAACCGTTCGTCGCGCAGCGGCCAGCGCGGTCACTGAAGCCGCGCGGCCGCGCGCCGCAGGTGCTCGACCTGGCGCTGCCAGCGTGCGAGCACCTCGGCGCGCACCTCCCCTTCCAGCGCGAACGTGACGCCCGTCGCGAGACGCGCATAGCCGACCCGCTGCGCATCGCCATGCGCGATCGTCGCGGCGAACCCGGCCAGTCCGCAGAAGTCCCCTTCGAGCGGCTCGATCCTCAGTTGTGCCTGAAAGAATGCGCCGTCCGCGACGAGCGTCAACGCGGCCGCGCGCCGTTGCGCCAGCGCGCGCGCCGCGCGCGATTGCGGCCATAGCGCAAGCAGCAGCGTGTGCGCGTCGCGCGCAAGAATCTCGCCGACGCTGAGCAGCGTCGTGCGCAACTGGCCATCGTCGGTCGCGACGATCAGCGATGCGGCGAAGTCGGCATGGCGTTCGAGCGCGGCGCCGTCGAACAGCGAAACGACGGCCGGCGGCCACGCGTCGAACGTCCATTGTTCGAGCGCGTGGCGATGGGTATCGGTCATGATGGCGGGCCCGGTGAAAAGCAGACGATGATGCCGAAGCATACGCGCGCCGCCGGACCGCGCGGTGACGATCAGCGCATGAACACGTGCCGCGTGATCTTCGTCAGCGGATAGTGGACACTCGGCTGGATCTTGGCAGGCAGGTCGAGCGGCTTGAGCAGCATCTTCACGCACATGTCGGCCGACAGGTTGCGCCGCACGAGCGAGCTGATGCGCGCAACGCGCTCGCGGTTGTACTGGCTGTCGCCGACACGGTCCGGGTAGCGGATCGCGAACACGTGGCGCAGCGCGATCTCCGAATCCTCGTTCTTGATTTCCAGCACGCGGCGCGTCAGCGCGCCGAGCACCGCGAGCCGGCCGTTGCCTTCGAGCTTGTTGTACTTCTTGAAGAACTTGAAGAAGTGCTTGTAGTGGCGCACCTCGTCCGATCGGATGTTGTCGGTGATTTCCTTCAGCACCGGCTCGTCCGAGCATTCGTTGATCGCGCGATAGAGCGTGGCCGTGCCCGTCTCGACGACGCAGCGCGCGACCATCTCGAGCGCGCGGGTCTTCTCGAATGCGTCGACCGAGCAGGTCTTCGAGTACTCGGCGAAGAAATTCGCGAACGCGGTATCCCAGTCGAACTCGGGCCACACATGCGCGATGTACGCCTTCAGCGCGCGCCCGTGCTGCAGTTCCTCGTGCTCCCACGCCGTGTTGAGCCACGCGGACACTTCCGGATCGTCGTTGAAGAACTCGCTCAGGTTGCTCGTGTAGAGATCCGAGCCGCTTTCGATGAACGACGACGCGCACAGCAACAGCAGCAGATCCTCGTTCGCGGCGGCGCGCTGACGATCGATCCGGTTGAGGTCGATGTCCTCGATACGCCACGGCATGACATGCGTCGTTTCAGTAGGCATGGTGGTGCGCTCCCAGTCGTCGCGCGGCCGGCCGGCCCCGATCTTCGGCACAGGCCCGGCGCGCCCGCAGGCGACGTTTTGCTTGCATTTTTAGTGAGTTGGTCCGGCCGAACCATCCTGGCATCTTAGCCGGACTTTTATGTTCGTGCTTCAAAGCACTGACCATACCCGACGGGCGCAGTTCCGCCGCGCATGTTGCGGTTCGTTAGACGAGTTGTTCGAACCGGTTCGCGCACGTTCGACGAGATGCGCCGCGTCAAGCGAAACGGGCGGCCATCCGGTCGCCCGTCGAGCGCAAGACTGGACTGGAAGCGTTCCGTCAGAAACCGGCCGCGAGGCCGTCGCGACGGCTGTCGCTCGCGGCCACGTAGCCGCGCTCGGGATCGTCGCGATCGAGCCGCCACACGAACTGCCCCGAGCCGAAATCCATGTAAGGATCGTCGATCGACTTGATCGTATGGCCGCGCGCGGCGAGCGCATCGACCGTGTCGCGATTCATCGTCGACTCGACATCGAGCGTGAAGTCGCGATTGACCTTCCAGCGCGGCGCGTCGCAGGCGGCCTGCGGCTGCTGCCCGTAGCCGAGCATGCGCACGACGGTCTGCAGGTGGCCCTGCGGCTGCATGTCGCCGCCCATCACGCCGAAGCTCATCACGGCCTCGTTGCGGCCGTCGACTTCCTCGGTGACGAACGCCGGGATGATCGTATGAAACGGCCGCTTGCCGCCCGCGACGACGTTCGGCGACGCCGGGTCCATCGAGAAGCCGTGCCCGCGGTTCTGCAACGCAATGCCCGTACCCGGCACGACGAGCCCCGAACCGAAGCCCATGTAGTTCGACTGAATGAAGCTCACCATCATCCCGCGCTCGTCCGCCGCCGACAGATAGATCGTGCCGCCCGAATGCGGCCGGCCGGCAGCGAAGTGCGTCGCGCGTGCGCGATCGATCAGCTTCGCGCGCTCCGCGAGGTACGCGTCGTCGAGCATCTGCGCGGGCGTCACGTCCATCGCGCGCGGATCGGCGACGTAGCGATAGACGTCCGCGAACGCGAGCTTCATCGCCTCGATCTGCAGGTGCTGCGAGTCGGCCGAATCGACCGGACATTCGGCCACGCCCGCATGCTCGGCGATGCCGAGCGCGATCAGCGCGGCGATGCCCTGCCCGTTCGGCGGGATCTCGTGAATCGAATGGCGGCCGAAGCGCTTGCCGATCGGCTCGACCCATTCCGGCCGGTACGCGCGCAGGTCGGCTTCGGTCAGCGCGCCGCCGCCTTCGCGCGCGAATGCCGCGATCTGCCCGGCGAGCGCGCCCTCGTAGAACGCGCGCGGACCGTCCTTCGCGAGGGTGCGCAGCGTCCGCGCGTGGCCCGGCAGGCACATGCGCTCGCCGACGAGCGGCGCGCGCCCGCGCGGCATGAAGGTATCGGCGAAGCCCGGCAGCCCCTGCAGCGCGGGCACCGCGGCGGCCCACTTGTGCGCGACGATCGGCGACACCGAATAGCCGCGCTCGGCGATCTCGATCGCCGGCTCGAGCAGGTCCGCAAACGGCAGCGAACCGAACTTCGCGTGCAGCGCTTCCCAGCCCGCGATCACGCCGGGCACCGTGACAGTGTCCCAGCCGCGCGTCGGCTTGTTCGCGATGCCGCGTGTGTCCTCGCCGTGGCGCTGGCGGAAGTAGCCGGGGTTCCACGCGGCCGGCGCGACGCCCGACGCATTCAGCCCGGACAGCCGCTCGCCGTCCCACACGAGCGCGAACGCATCGCCGCCGAGCCCGCACGACACGGGCTCGACCACCGTGATCGCGGCTGCCGCGGCCAGCGCCGCATCCACGGCATTGCCGCCCTTCCACAGCATCCGCAGCCCGGCCTGCGCCGCGAGCGGGTGCGACGTCGACACGACGTTGCGCGCGAATACCGGAATGCGGGTCGTCGGATACGGGTTGTGCCAGTTGAAGCCAGTCATCGGTTCCACCTCGTCGAAAGCTGAATGAACGCGCCGGACGCACGGCCGGCGTGCGCGGACAGTCCGCCATTGCAGCGCGATCCGCGTGATCGCACAAATTCATTTGTCACATGAATCCATGTGCTTTCCGCATGAATTCCGCGCAGCGATACACCGCTGGTCGGTCGAACGCCCTTCCCGCCCTTACAATACCCGCTCCGCCTCACGACCTGACCGCCGAGCCATGACCCGAGATCCCCGCCTCACCCTCAACGCGCGCCAGCAGGAACTGCTCGAATGGGTGCAGCGCGACGGCTTCGTGACCGTCGACGATCTCGCCGCGCACTTCGCGGTCACGCCGCAGACGATCCGCCGCGACGTGAACTGGCTCGCCGACCTGAACCTGCTGCGCCGCTATCACGGCGGCGCGAGCCTGCCGACCAGCTCGGAGAACGTGTCGTACACCGCGCGCCAGCGGATGTTCCACGACGAGAAGCGACGCATCGCGGCGCTCGCCGCGTCGCACATCCCCGACCAGGCATCGCTGTTCATCAACCTCGGCACCACGACCGAGGAGGTTGCGCGCGCACTGAACCGCCATCACGGGCTCCACGTGATCACGAACAACCTGAACGTCGCGTCGATGATGAGCGGCTACCCGGACTGCGAGGTGCTGATCACGGGCGGCATCGTGCGGCCGTGGGACAAGGGCATCGTCGGCGAACTCGCGATCGACTTCATCCGCCAGTTCAAGGTCGACTACGCGATCATCGGCACGTCGGCGATCGAGGCCGACGGCACGCTGCGCGACTTCGACACGCGCGAGGTGCGCGTGGCCGAGGCGATCATGCAGCATGCGCGCACGGTCTACCTCGTCGCCGACCACTCGAAGGTCGGCCGCCCGGCGCTGGTGCGCCAGGGACACCTGAGCCAGGTGCATGCGCTCTTCACCGACAAGCCGCTGCCGCCGGAGATGGCCGATGCGGTGGCGAACGCGGGCACCCAGGTGTACGTCGCGGAATGACGCTTGCGATGCTGCACCGCACCTGAAACTTCAAGTGAAATCAAGAAGTTGGCGCGCCGGCTGAACCGCTTGCGGCATACGTCCCTGTCAAACTGAAAATTAACGGGGCACGATTTGTCGTTGCCCGCGCGCTCGACTAGACTCCAGTTCCCCGGCCCGTTCGCCCGATACGCCCGTGCCAAGGCGTGTGCGAATCCCAAGGCCGGCGAATACAGCTTTCCCCCCAAGCCATACCCCGTGGGGTATCGCGCACCGGCGTTCGCGCCGGCCGCGCGGGCAGACCGATTGCCATGGAGAGAACGATGCTGAGTCCGCATGAATTCGCCACGCTACTGCTTGTGAAGGACGCCCCTGACCAGGGCGACATGGATCGGGATGAACTCGACGCGCTGCTCGAACAGCAGCTCGTGCGGCTGGAAGGCCTGGGATCGGGACGCAAATACTGCGTGACCGAGACTGGCGACGCCGCGCTGCGATCCATCAAATACCGGTATTCCTGAAGCTCCGCTGTTCCTGACCTGAGCGCGCCGGCCGGATCTCCGGCCGCGCCGCTTTTCCGGTTTTCCCGCCTTCCGCAGCTTTGCCGCGTCAGCCGCCGCGCAGCGTCGGATCGACCGCGGCCCGCCAGCTGACGGCCTGCGCGCGTGCGCCGTTGAAATAGGCGACCCACCCGGCGCGCCCCGCCGCGTCGGGTGCCGCGTAGTGCGTTGAAAGTTCGT
The DNA here is from genome assembly GCF_902833195.1 of Burkholderia sp. BCC1638. Lineage (NCBI taxonomy): Bacteria > Pseudomonadati > Pseudomonadota > Betaproteobacteria > Burkholderiales > Burkholderiaceae > Burkholderia > Burkholderia sp. BCC1638. The sequence goes on along the minus strand of NZ_CADFEC010000010.1, from coordinate 99,102 downwards.
TTACGAACGCGCAATAGTTCGCCTGCGTCAGCCCGCGATACCGTTTCGCCACGTACGCGTCGTACAGCGTCGCGTAGACCGGCTGCGCGTCCGCGCCCCAGTCGCGCGCGGTGCCGCCGCACGACGTCTGCAGGTCGACGAACGACGGCGCACGCCAATTGCCGGCCAGCGGCGGCATACCGGCGCTGCACCCTGCCAGAACGACGGCGCACGCACCGGCCCACATCCCAATACGCATGATTCACCTCGCGAAACGGTCGATTCCGCCAGTATCGTCCGGGATCGCGCCGCGCGCTACTGGCCCCGCTTTTTCGAACTTTACTTTTTCGATTTCGTTCGTTAAATTTCGAATTCGAACATTTCGTGTTCGCCCATTTCCATCAGACGATAAGGACAGCAGGTGACCCAACCGAATCGCTACGATCTGCTCGTCGTCGGCGGCGGCATCAACGGCGCGGGCATCGCGCGCGATGCGGCCGGCCGCGGCCTGTCGGTGCTGCTCTGCGAGCAGGACGACCTCGCGTCGCACACGTCGTCGTCCAGCACGAAGCTGATTCACGGCGGCCTGCGCTACCTCGAATACAACGAATTCGGCCTCGTCCGCAAAGCGCTGCAGGAGCGTGAAACGCTGCTGCGCGCGGCGCCGCACATCATGTGGCCGCTGCGCTTCGTGATGCCGCACATGCCCAACCTGCGGCCGGCCTGGCTGATCCGCATCGGGCTGTTCCTCTACGATCACCTCGCGAAACGCGAACTGCTGCCCGGCTCGCGCGGCATCGACATGCGCCGCCATGCGGCCGGCGCACCGCTGATCGACTCGATCAAGCGCGGCTTCGTATATTCGGACGGCTGGGTCGACGACGCGCGACTCGTCGTGCTGAACGCGCTCGATGCGAAGGAGCGCGGCGCCGAGATCCTCACGCGCACGAAGCTCGTGTCGGCGGAACGCCGCGGCGACGAATGGGAAGCTCGGCTGCGGCACGCGGACGGCTCGATCCGCGTCGTGCATGCGCGCGCGGTCGCGAACGCGGCCGGCCCGTGGGTCGGCGAGGTGCTGCACGGCGCGCTCGGCCGCGGCGCGCAACACAGCGTGCGGCTCGTGAAAGGCAGCCACATCATCACGCGCCGCCTGTTCGATCACGATCACGCGTACATCTTCCAGAACCCGGACAAGCGGATCATCTTCGCGATTCCGTACGAGCACGACTTCACGCTGATCGGCACGACCGACGTCGAATACACGAACGATCCCGCGAAGGTCGCGATCGATCGCGACGAGACGCAGTATCTGTGCGATTCGATCAACCGCTACTTCAAGCGCAAGATCTCGCCCGCCGACGTGCACTGGACCTATTCGGGCGTGCGTCCGCTGCTCGAGGACGAAAACGCGGCGAACGCGTCGGCCGTCACGCGCGACTACCGCCTCGAGATGGACGACGGCGCCGGCGCGCCGCTGCTGTCGGTGTTCGGCGGCAAGATCACGACCTTCCGCAAGCTCGCGGAAGAAGCCGGCGACCTGCTGTGCAGCGCGCTCGGCCGCGAGGCGAAAACCTGGACGGCCGGCGCGCCGCTGCCCGGCGGCGACATCGCGAACGCGAAGTTCGACGTGTTCGCCGACGCGTTCGCGAAGCGCCATCCGTGGCTGCCCGCCGCGCTCGCGCGCCGCTACGCGCGCGCATACGGCACGCGCGCGGAACGCGTGGTCGACGGCGCGACGTCGCTCGCGGACCTCGGCGCGGAAATCGCGCCGGGCATCCACGACGCCGAACTGCGCTATCTGCGCGACGTCGAATGGGCGACCTGCGCGCAGGACGTGCTGTGGCGCCGCTCGAAGCTCGGCCTGCACGTCACGCCAGGCACGCTCGACGCGGTGACCGCCGCGGTCGACGCGTGGTTCGCCGCCGTGCACGCGCCGCACGCGTGATGCGTTTGCAGTTGCAATTGTCTGACCGACGTTGATTCACCGACGCGCCGCGTAACATGCGGCGCGCATCACAACTACGCCAATCCACGGATGGAGATGAGAGACATGCAGGATCAGTACATCCTCGCGCTTGACCAGGGCACGACGAGCTCCCGCGCGATGCTGTTCGATCGCCAGGGCAACATCGTATCGATCGCCCAGAAGGAATTCGAACAGATCTACCCGCAACCCGGCTGGGTCGAGCACGACCCGCAGGAAATCTGGTCGACGCAAGCCGGCGTCGCCGCCGAAGCGGTCACGCGCACGGGCCTGAACGGCACGTCGATCGCCGCGATCGGCATCACCAACCAGCGCGAGACGACGATCGTCTGGGATCGCGAGACGGGCCAGCCCGTCTACAACGCGATCGTGTGGCAGGACCGCCGCACCGCCGACTTCTGCGATTCGCTGAAGAAGCAGGGCCTCGAAGCGAAGGTGCGCGCGAAGACCGGCCTGCCGATCGACTCGTACTTCTCCGCGACCAAAATCCGCTGGATCCTCGACAACGTGCCGGGCGCGCGCGACAAGGCGCGCCAGGGCAAGCTCGCCTTCGGCACCGTCGACAGCTGGCTCGTGTGGAACTTCACGAAGCACGAACTGCACGTGACCGACGTGACCAACGCGTCGCGCACGATGCTGTTCAACATCCACACGCGCGAGTGGGACAGCGAGCTGCTCGAGCTGCTCGACATCCCGCGCAGCATGCTGCCGGAAGTGAAGGCGTCGTCGGAAATCTACGGCCATACGAAGACCACGGTGTTCGCGTCGAAGATCCCGCTCGCGGGCATCGCCGGCGACCAGCACGCCGCGCTGTTCGGCCAGATGTGCACGACGTCGGGCATAGTGAAGAACACCTACGGCACCGGCTGCTTCCTGATGATGAACACCGGCGACAAGCCGATCGAGTCGAAGAACAACCTCGTCACGACGATCGCCTGGCAGATCGGCGACGACGTGCAGTACGCGCTCGAAGGCAGCATCTTCATCGCGGGCGCGGTCGTGCAGTGGCTGCGCGACGGCGTCGGCATCATCAAGACGGCCGCCGAGATCGAAGCGCTCGCCGCGAGCGTGCCGCATACCGACGGCGTCTATCTCGTGCCGGCGTTCGCGGGCCTCGGCGCGCCGCACTGGAATGCGCGGGCGCGCGGTTCGGTGTTCGGCGTCACGCGCGGCACGACGTCCGCGCACCTCGCGCGCGCGGCGCTCGACGCGATCGCTTACCAGTCGCTCGACGTGCTGGCCGCGATGGAAGCCGACTCCGGCATCAGCATCGGCGAGCTGCGCGTCGACGGTGGCGCAAGCGCGAACAATCTGCTGATGCAGTTCCAGGCCGACCTGCTCGGCGTCGACGCGGTGCGTCCGCAGATCACCGAGACGACCGCGCTCGGCGCGGCCTACCTCGCGGGCCTCGCGATCGGCTACTGGAAGAACCTCGACGAAGTGCGCAGCCAGTGGCAGCTCGATCGCCGCTTCTCGCCGTCGATGCCGAAGGAGCAGGTCGAGCGCTGCATGGCCGGCTGGCAACGCGCGGTGCGCGCCGCCAAGGCGTGGGCCGACGACACGCAGTAACCCGCAGCAGCCGGAACCAGAAGCAATCCGAACGAAATAAAACAACACCGGCGGACCGCGCGGCGCGCGAGTCCGCCGTCATCTACGAGAGACAACATGTCACCTTACATTGCGGAATTCATCGGCACGGCGATCCTCGTGCTGCTCGGCAACGGCGCGGTCGCCAACGTGCTGCTTGCGAAGACCAAGGGCAAAGGCGCGGACCTCATCGTGATCGTCATGGGCTGGGCGATGGCGGTGTTCGTCGCCGTCTACGTGACCGCGTCGTTCAGCGGCGCACACCTGAACCCGATCGTCACGATCAGCCTCGCGCTCGCGGGCAAGTTCGCGTGGTCGAAGGTCGGCGGCTACATCCTCGCGCAGATGCTCGGCGGGATGGCCGGCGCGCTGCTCGTGTGGCTCGCGTATCGCCAGCACTTCGCGAAGGAAGTCGATGCGGACCTGAAGCTCGCGGTGTTCTGCACGGCGCCCGCCATCCGTAGCACCACGCACAACGTGCTGACCGAAGCGATCTGCACGTTCGTGCTGATCCTCGGCGTGCTGTACCTCGCGTCGCCGCAGGTCGGTCTCGGCGCGCTCGACGCGCTGCCCGTCGGTCTGCTCGTGCTCGGCATCGGCATCTCGCTCGGCGGCCCGACCGGCTATGCGATGAGCCCGGCGCGCGACCTGTCGCCGCGCATCATGCACGCGCTGCTGCCGATTCCCGGCAAGCGCGACAGCGACTGGCGCTATGCGTGGGTGCCGGTGATCGGCCCGCTGCTCGGCGGCGCCGCGGCGGCCGGCCTGTACCTGCGTCTGCACGCGATGGCCTGATCGCGGTTTCGATCGAGCTTGAGCCTGGGCGCGCGGCCGCGGTTGCCGCGCGCTTCCGCCCTCCCCTTTCGTCACACGAGCGACGGCGAGCCCGCCTCGCTCGCGCCGGCCGAGGCCGCAACGGCGCGTCGGCGCATCGGCAAACGGAGGGCGTAGCGGGGACCGGACGCAGGCGCCAAGCGGTTCGCGGCGCACCTTCGAAAGCACGTATCATGGCGGGATGCTCGGCGTCGCCGACACCCCGCTTCTTCACCATCATGCTCGATCACCTTATCTGCGACTGCGACGGCGTCCTCGTCGACAGCGAAGTCATTGCCGACCGCGTGCTGTTCGACACGCTGTCCGCCACCTTCCCTCACCTCGATTTCGAAGAGGCTGCGAAGTCCGCCTTCGGCCAGCAGACCTCGCGCTTTCTCGCCGGGCTCGAAGCGCATTTCGGCATCCGGATGCCCGACAACTTCATCGAAACCGTCGAGCGCAACATCGAGACCGGTCTCGCACAATCGCTCGCGCCGATCACCGGCGTGCGCGACGCGCTGCTGAAGGTCGGCCTGCCGGCCGCGGTGGTATCGAACAGCCGGCTCGTGCGCGTGCGCAGCTCGCTGAAGCGCGCCTCGCTCACCGAAATCTTCGGCGATCGCGTGTTCAGCTCCGAGCAGGTCGCACGACCGAAGCCCTACCCCGACGTGTACCTGCACGCCGCGCGGACGCTCGGCGTCGCGCCGGCGCGCTGCGTCGTCGTCGAGGACAGCGTGTCGGGCCTGAACGCCGCGCGCGCGGCGGGCATGAAGACGATCGCGTTCGTCGGCGCGAGCCACATCCCCGACAACTACGCGGACGCGCTGCGCGCGATGGGCATCACGCGGATCATGCGCAGGATGGATGAACTGCCGGCGCTCGTCGCGGCCGGCCTGCGCGGCGAATTCGGCGACGTGCAGTCCTGACGGACGGCCGCGCCGGATCGCCATGACCGGCGTGCGGCTCGATGCGCACGCCGTCCCGCGGGCGCATCGGCACGCCCGCCACACCTGCCGTCAGGCCGGCTCGCAGCAGCGCTCGCGCACGGCCGCCAGCGCCTCGCGGAATTCGACGAGCTCCGCGATCGTCAGCATCGGCAACCCGTGCTGCCGCGCGAAACGCTCGACGTCGTCGCCGCGCGTCATCGTGCCGTCCGGATTCATCAGCTCGCACAGCACGCCCGCCGGCTTCAGGCCAGCGAGGATCGACAGATCGACCGTCCCTTCGGTGTGACCGCGGCGCGCCAGCACGCCGCCGGGTTGCGCACGCAACGGAAACACGTGGCCGGGGCGCACGATGTCGTACGGCTTCGCATCGTCGGCGATCGCCGCGCGGATCGTCGTCACGCGATCGGCCGCGGACACGCCGGTATGCACGCCTTCGCGTGCCTCGATCGACACGGTGAACGCGGTGCCGTTGCGGCTCTCGTTGGTCTGCACCATCGGCGGCAGCTCGAGCGCGCGGACCTTGTCGTCGGTCAGGCACAGGCACACGATGCCGCTGCACTCGCGGATCAGGAGCGCCATCGTCTCGGGCGTGATGCGCTCGGCGGCGACGATCAGGTCGGCCTCGTTTTCACGGTCGTGATCGTCCTGCAACACGACCGCGCGGCCCGCGCGCAACGCGTCGAGCGCAGCGGCGATGCGCGGCGGCACCGGTTCGGAATCGAGCAACGGGAGATCGGCAAAGGCGTCGGCGGGTGCCGACGAAACGGACATGAAGGACATGTGAAACGCTCCTCGCAATTACGATTTGGGCGAAAAACGTTTCAGGGCATTGCAAACAGACAGAACGACAACCCGCTTCGCACGCATGGCAAAGCGGCCCTGACGGACATGACTATCTGCACATCTTCTCTCATCCGGACTATGACCGTCGGCTCTGGCATTCGACCAGATCTGCTGACCCCGCGCGGATGCGCGGGCGCTCGCGGGCTCGCCGGCTTTCGCCAGCCTACCGCCGGTGGGGAATTTCGCCCCGCCCTGAAGACGCACTGATTACCGGCCGGGGTCTACCCCGGAACCGGCGGGCCAAGCATACATCAGCCGCGCGCACCGCGCAGCGAACCACACCTAAAACCTTACTGACGACTCCGTCTAACGACATCGTCCGAACGGCCGGCACCCGGACTGCGCGCCGTCCCGAACGGAACCGGCGCCGACCCGGCGACCCGCGCTCAGCCGGCCGCGTGCGCGGCGTCGGGCACGAGCCAGCGCGGCGGCACCTCCGGGCTCACCGTCACGCGGAACGCGCGCGCCTCGCTGTCGCCGGGATTGCGCAGGCTGTACGGCTGGTCGGCGTCGAACACGATTGCATCGCCGGTCGCGAGCAGCTGGCGCCGATCGTGCACGCTGACTTCGAGCGTGCCTTCGCTGACGACCAGGTTGACCGTCGTGCCGGGCGCGCGGCGCGTGCCGGGTTCCGTGTGCAGCGGCGCGATCCGCAACTCGTGGAATTCGGCCGCGGCCGGCTCGCCCTCCGGATACAGCGCGCGCGCCGAGAAGCGGCCGTTCGAACTGACGACGCGCGCCGCGCGCTCGGCCGCCAGGTGCTCGAAGCCGTTCACCGCGTGACGGCGCAGGAATGCGGCCACCGATACCTTCAGCGCCGCGGCGATCTTGCAGAGCACCTTGATCGACGGCACGCTGCGCGCGGATTCGATCTGCGCGAGCATCGCGCGCGACACGCCGGACAGCCGCGCGAGCGCATCGAGCGACAACTGCCGCTCGGCGCGCAAGCGCGCGAGATTCACGCCGACGACCTGCTCGAGGACGTCGAGCGACGCGGACGTCCGCGCGTCGGCGGCATTGCCGGACTCGAAGGAAGACACGTCGCGCACCAGCGCCAGGGGTGAAGACATAGCATGACCTCCGGGCCGCCGCGCGGCCCTGCGAATGGGGTAAGCCGAAATCGGGTTGCGCCACGAACGGCGCGTATCGAGACGCTATCACCCGGCCCCACCCCGGCAAACGAAGTTATCTTCACACCGTTATCAGCATCGCGGAGGAATGCGTTTCTCGCGAACCTTTTCCTGTCGCCATAGCGCCGGCACGCCGCCGCCCGGTGCTCCGCTCAATGCGCGGCCGGTGCCGCGCCGCGCGCCGGAGCGCGCGCATCGAGCCGCATCGCGAACCACGTGACGACGAGCGCCGCGAACGTCACCGCGACGGCGACCCACGGCAACGCATCAAGCGCGAAGCCGTGCCCCAGCGCGAGGCCGCCGAGCCACGCGCCGCCCGCGTTGCCGACGTTGAATGCGCCGATGTTCAGCGTCGACGCGAGATGCGGCGCGCTCGCGGCCTTTTCGACCACGCGCGCCTGCAGCGGCGGCACCGTCGCGAACGCGGCGATCCCCCAGACGAATACGGTCACCGCGGCCGCGACCGGCAGGTGGCTCGTCTTCGCGAACACGGCCATCACGGCCATCAGCGCGACCAGGATCGCGATCAGCGACGGCATCAGCGCGCGGTCGGCGAGCCTGCCGCCGAGCGTGTTGCCGACCGTCAGCCCCGCGCCGAACAGCACGAGGATCAGTGCGACCGCACGCGGCGAAAAACCGGTGACGGTTTCGAGGATCGGCGCGATGTACGTGAACACGACGAACACGCCGCCGAAGCCGAGCACGGTCATCAGGAGCGCGAGCCAGACCTGCGGCTCCTTGAGCACGCGCACTTCGTGGCCGAGGCCGACGGGCCCGCTGTCGTGGCGGTTCGGCACCAGCAGCGCGACGCCGCCGAGCGACAGCACGCCGAGCGCGGCGACGATCCAGAACGACGCGCGCCAGCCGAGCAGCTGGCCGACGAACGTGCCGAACGGCACGCCGAGCACGTTCGACAGCGTGAGGCCCGTGAACATCAGCGCGATCGCGCTCGCGCGCTTGTCGGCCGGCACGAGCGACGCGGCCACCACCGCGCCGATCCCGAAGAACGAGCCGTGCGCGAACGACGTGACGACACGTGCGACCATCAGCATCGCGTAGCCGGACGCGGTCGCGCACAGCACGTTGCCGACGATGAAGATCGCCATCAGCAGCTGCAGCGCGGCCTTGCGCGGCATGCGGCTCGTCAGCACCGCGAGCAGCGGCGCGCCGACCGCGACGCCGAGCGCGTAGCCCGTGACCAGCAGGCCGGCCGACGGCAGCGACACGGCGAGGTCGTGCGCGACTTCGGGCAGAAGTCCCATGATGATGAATTCGGTGGTGCCGATGGCGAAGGCGCTGATCGCGAGCGCCAGTAGTGGAATGGGCATGACGTTCTCCGAAAAGGCGGCGGACGCGGCATCCGGTCCGTACCGCACCGCACAAGAAGCGGGATGTGCGCGCATTGTCCCGAATACGCCTATCTTTGATAATTGGCGCGGCATTTGAACCATTTTCAAAAAATTCTGGAAAATCCGATGGATCGACTGGGCGACATCCGGCTGTTCGTCGAGGCGGCGGAACTGGGCAGCCTGTCCGCGGCGGGGCGCAAGCTGAACCTCACGCCGGCCGCCGCGAGCGCGCGCCTCGCGAAGCTCGAGGCGAAGGTCGCGACGCGACTGTTCGAGCGCTCGACGCGGCAGCTGCGCCTCACCGACGAAGGCCGGCTCTACCTGAACTGCTGCCGCCAGGCGCTACAGGCGCTCGACGACGCGCACGCGCTGCTGCAGGAAGGCCGCAACGTGGTGGCCGGCAAGGTGCGGCTGTCGTCGACGTCCGATTTCGGCCGCAACCAGCTGCTCGACTGGCTCGACGAATTCACCACGCTGCATCCGGGCGTCACCTTCTCGCTGACGGCGTCCGATTCGTCGTCGAACCTGTGGCAGGACGAGATCGACCTCGCGATCCGCTTCGCCGCCCCGCCCGACGGCGCGCTGATCGCACGCCGGCTCGCCGCGAACCGGCGCGTGCTGTGCGCGGCGCCGTCGTTCGTCGAGCGCCATGGCGTGCCGGCCGATCCGCACGATCTGGCTCGTTTTCCCTGCAACGTGATCACGATCGCATCGGGCCCGATGAACACGTGGCGCTTCACGCGCGGCGACGAGGTGCAGACCCACACGGTGCCGGTGTCGACCGCGTTCGAGACCAACGACGGCGGCCTCACCCGCGAATGGACGCTGCGCGGCCACGGCATCGCGCTGAAGTCGCTGTGGGACATCGGCGACGACGTGCGCGCCGGCCGGCTGCGCGTGCTGCTGCCCGACTGGCGTCATCAGGACGCGCCGCTGCACGCGCTCTATCACGGCAAGCGCTACATGGCGCCGCGCGTGCGCGTGCTGCTCGACTTCCTCGCCGAGCGCTTCGCGCGCGAGGAAGCGGCGCTCGACGACCTGCTGAACGCGTGCCGCTGAGGCCTGCCGCGCCGCCATATCGGGGTCGGAGCGCCACGCCGGCGTCGCGCGGCCGCAACCCGCGGCCCGCCCGCGGCGGCGCGTAAAGCTATAATGGAAAGCTTTCCCGACGGCTTTTCACGCATTCGCGAGGTTTCGCGACATGCCCGCTCGACGCGCGCCCCGGTCCGCCACGCGGCACCGGCACGAGCCGCTGCACCGGCAGCAGCCGTCCCGATTCACCCTTGACGACGCCCCCAGGTCAACCACTGCGAACGGCGAATCCCCATGACCAAGAAAGTTTACGTAAAGACCTTCGGCTGCCAGATGAACGAGTACGACTCGGACAAGATGGTGGACGTGCTCAATGCGGCCGAAGGCCTCGAAAAGACCGATACCCCGGAAGACGCGGACATCATCCTGTTCAACACGTGCTCGGTGCGTGAGAAGGCGCAGGAAAAGGTGTTCTCCGACCTCGGCCGCGTGCGCGAGCTGAAGGAAGCGAAGCCGGGGCTGCTGATCGGCGTCGGCGGCTGCGTCGCCAGCCAGGAAGGCGCGTCGATCGTGTCGCGCGCGCCGTACGTCGACCTCGTGTTCGGCCCGCAGACCTTGCACCGCCTGCCGCAGATGATCGACGCGCGCCGCGAAAGCGGCCGCGCGCAGGTCGACATCACGTTCCCCGAGATCGAGAAGTTCGACCACCTGCCGCCCGCGCGCGTCGAGGGGCCGAGCGCGTTCGTATCGATCATGGAAGGCTGCTCGAAGTACTGCAGCTACTGCGTCGTGCCGTACACGCGCGGCGACGAAGTGTCGCGTCCGCTCGACGACGTGCTGACCGAAGTGGCCGGCCTCGCCGACCAGGGCGTGCGCGAAGTCACGCTGCTCGGCCAGAACGTGAACGCGTATCGCGGCGCGCTGACGGCCGGTTCGACCGAAATCGCCGATTTCGCGACGCTGATCGAATACGTCGCCGACATCCCCGGCATCGAGCGGATCCGCTACACGACGTCGCATCCGAAGGAATTCACGCAGCGCCTGATCGACACCTACGCCAAGGTGCCGAAGCTCGTGAGCCACCTGCACCTGCCCGTCCAGCACGGCTCCGACCGCATCCTGATGGCGATGAAGCGCGGCTACACCGTGCTCGAATACAAGTCGGTGATCCGCAAGCTGCGCGCGATCCGCCCGGACCTGTCGCTGTCGACCGACATGATCGTCGGCTTCCCCGGCGAGACCGAGGAGGATTTCGACAAGATGATGGCGCTCGTGCACGAGATGAGCTACGACACCAGCTTCTCGTTCATCTACAGCCCGCGCCCCGGCACGCCGGCCGCGAACCTGCACGACGACACGCCGCGCGAGGTCAAGCTCAAACGCCTGCAACATCTGCAGGCGACCATCGAGGAAAACGTCGCGCGCATCAGCCAGTCGATGGTCGGAAAGGTCGAGCGGATCCTCGTCGAGGGCCCGTCGCGCAAGGACCCGAACGAACTGTCGGGCCGCACCGAGAACAACCGGGTCGTGAATTTCCCGGCGCCGCTCGCATCGCACCCGCGCCTGATCGGCCAGATGATCGACGTGAAGATCAACCATGCGTACCCGCACTCGCTGCGCGGCGAGCTGCTGCTCGTGAGCGACGACGCGAGCGCGGCCACCCACTGACCGACTGACGTTCAACAGGAGCCCGACGCTACTTTGAAGACCGTCCAAGCACTGGAATTCACCGCGCCGCGCGACGACAACGCGCGCCTCGCCAACCTCTGCGGCCCGCTCGACGAGAACCTGCGGCAGATCGAACAGGCGCTCGACGTCACGCTCGCGCGGCGCGGCCACCGGATCACGATCCGCGGGCGCGGCGCGAAGCTCGCGCTCGCGGCGCTCGAGAACTTCTACAACCGCGCGCGCGATCCGCTGTCGGTCGACGATATCCAGCTCGCGCTGGTCGAAGTGCGCCATACGTCCGGCAACGGCCGTCAGGACACGATCGACGTGCGCTTTCGCGGCGACCCTGACCATCCGTTCGACGAGCCCGTCGTGCAGCTCGACGCGGACATGCCGGACGAAGAACCCGCGCCGAAGCTCTATACGCGGCGCGCCGACCTGCGCGGCCGCACGCCCGCGCAGCGCGAATACCTGAAGCAGATCCTGTCGCACGACGTGACGTTCGGCATCGGGCCGGCCGGCACCGGCAAGACCTACCTCGCGGTTGCGTGCGCGGTCGACGCACTGGAGCGCGACCAGGTCAAGCGGATCGTGCTGACGCGCCCGGCCGTCGAGGCCGGCGAGCGGCTCGGCTTCCTGCCGGGCGATCTCGCGCAGAAGGTCGACCCGTACCTGCGGCCGCTGTACGACGCGCTGTACGACCTGCTCGGCTTCGACAAGACCGCGAAGATGTTCGAGCGCCAGATGATCGAGATCGCGCCGCTCGCGTACATGCGCGGCCGCACGCTGAACCACGCGTTCATCATCCTCGACGAGGCGCAGAACACGACGCCCGAGCAGATGAAGATGTTCCTCACGCGGATCGGCTTCGGCTCGAAGGCCGTCGTCACCGGCGACACGAGCCAGGTCGACCTGCCGCGCGGACACAAGAGCGGCCTCGTCGAGGCGCAGCAGGTGCTCGGCGGCGTGCGCGGCATCGCGCTCACGCGCTTCACGAGCGCGGACGTCGTGCGGCATCCGCTCGTCGCCCGCATCGTCGAAGCGTACGACGACTTCCACGCGCAGCACCGGGACGCGTAACGAGCCGGCGGCGCCCGCGCGCCGCACCGGCCGACGGCCCGGCCCGCCCGACGGCGCGCCGGGCCTTTTTTCGCTTGGGGGCGGCCGGTTCGAATTCGGGAGCGATCGGCCGTTTGGTGTATCCTCAACGCGTTCCAATCGCCGCACCCGTCATGAAATCTTCCCGTTCTCGCAAGTCCGGGCGCGACCAGTCCGCCGCGCCCGATTTCCCCCGTCTCTCGCTGTTCGATGCGAAGGGCAAGGCCCGAACCGTCAGCGCGCAAGGGCTTCGAATCGACTTCCCCGACGGCCGCAGCCTGATGTTCGACCTGTCGGGCAGTTCCGGCGAGGCCGCCGTCGCGATCGTCGCGCAGCACAACGATCCGGCGATGCGCGCGAAGCTCGCGCTGCAGCCCGAGCACTACGACAGCGTGACGCTGCACGTGGGTGCCGAACCCGCGCCGCTCGACGAGGAACTCGCGGAAATGGCGAACGAGGTGCGCGAGCTGGAGCTCGACCTGTCCGTGCAGTACGGTGACGAAATCACCGGCGACATCCGCAAGACGCTTCCCAAGCGCAAGCTGATCGCCGAATGGATCGAACCGGCGCTGTTCGCGAGCGCGCAGCTCACCGTGCGCTTCGTCGGCGAGGAAGAAGGCCGCACGCTGAACGCCGGCTACCGCCACAAGGACTACCCGACCAACGTGCTGACCTTCGCCTACGACCCGGCGCCCGACGGCACCGTGATCGGCGACCTCGTGCTGTGCTGCCCGGTCGTCGAGAAGGAAGCGCACGACCAGGGCAAGCCGCTCGCGGCCCACTACGCGCACCTGCTGGTGCACGGCGCGCTGCACGCGCAGGGCTACGATCACGAGACGAGCGACGAGGACGCCGCCGAAATGGAAGCGCTCGAAGTCGACATCCTCGCGAAACTGGGCTTTCCGAACCCGTACCAGTAAAGTCGTCCGCACCATGCACCACGCCGCGATGCTGCCGCCCGCCTACCCGCCGTCGATCGGCGAGGGACGGCTACTGACGGAAGACGAGCTCGCCGCGTCGCTCGCGCACACGATGCGCGACTGGGACGGCCGGCAGGATCTCTGGCTGTTCGGCTATGGCTCGCTGATCTGGAACCCCGGGCTGCCGACCGTCGCCGCCGTGCGCGGCAAGGTGCACGGCTATCATCGCGGGCTCTACCTGTGGTCGCGCGTGAACCGCGGCACGCCCGAACGGCCGGGCCTCGTGCTCGCGCTCGATCGCGGCGGCTCGTGCTCGGGCATCGCATTCCGGCTCGCGGGCCCGACCGCGCAACCGCATCTCGAGACGTTGTGGAAACGCGAAATGCCGATGGGGTCGTACCGGCCCGCGTGGCTGCCGTGCTCGCTCGAGACCGGCGAACGCGTGAACGCACTCGCGTTCGTGATGCGCCGCGACGTACCCACTTACACCGGCAAGCTGAGCGACCCCGTCGTCAAGGAAGTGTTCAGCTGCGCGGCCGGCCGCTACGGCACGACACTCGACTACGTGAGCCGCACGGTGGACGCGCTGCGCGCGAGCGGCATCCCCGATCGCGCGCTGGAAGGGCTGCTCGCGCGATGCCGGTGAAGCTCGACCAGCCGGCCCGCGCCGCTCGTGCACGCGAAGGAGGCTCCGCGCTCATGAAACCGTCACGCAAATCGCGCATCACGCTGGCCGTGCTGCTCGTCGCCGCGAGCGTCGCGCTGTCCGGCTGCGGCATCCTCGGCTGCGGCGGCGCCGCGACCAACGGCGCGGCTGCCGGCGGCTGCTCTGCCGGCATGCGCTTCTGAGGGTCCGAATGTCGGCCCGGCGTGTCCCGCACGCGACGAAATGCCGCTGACGCCGGCAGCCCGGCCGGTCGCCCCCGCTTTTTTGCCGCCGCTGCCCCGCCGCGCCTTTCTGAGATAGGATGGAGACGAAGGACGGCGCCGCGCCCGGCGCGGCCGTTCCCGAGCGGGGCTCGCGCACCGCATGCCCTGGCCGGACGGCCGGTGTGACACGGCCGCGCCATGCCCTTGGTGTATCCTTGCCTACTCCGTGACCGCGCGCTCCGGCATGACCCGGGCGCACCACCATGAACGATTCGTATCCCAGTCGTAAGCTCACCGACAAACCGCAAGAAAAGCGCTCGCTGCTCGAGCGCCTGACCGACTTCATCTCGCCCGAGCCGGAATCCCGGACCGAGCTGCTGGAAATCCTCCAGGACGCCCACGAACGCAACCTGATCGACGCCGATTCGCTGTCGATGATCGAAGGCGTGTTCCAGGTGTCCGACCTGTGCGCCCGCGACATCATGGTGCCGCGCGCGCAGATGGACGCGATCAACATCGCCGACAAGCCCGAAGACTTCATCCCGTTCGTCCTCGAGAAGGCGCACTCGCGCTACCCCGTGTACGAGGAGAACCGCGACAACGTCATCGGCGTGCTGCTCGCGAAGGACCTGCTGCGCTTCTATGCCGAAGAGGAATTCGACGTGCGCGGGATGCTGCGTCCCGCCGTATTCATTCCCGAATCGAAGCGCCTGAACGTGCTGCTGCACGACTTCCGCGTGAACCGCAACCACCTCGCGATCGTCGTCGACGAATACGGCGGCGTCGCGGGCCTGATCACGATCGAGGACGTGCTCGAGCAGATCGTCGGCGACATCGAGGACGAATACGACTTCGACGAGGAAGCCGGCAACATCATCTCGGGACCGGACGGCCGCTACCGCGTGCGCGCCCTCACCGAGATCGAACAGTTCAACGAAACGTTCGGCACCGACTTCCCCGACGACGAGGTCGACACGATCGGCGGACTGATCACCCATCACTTCGGCCGCGTGCCGCACCGCGGCGAGAAGCTGCAGCTCGGCAACCTCGTGTTCGAGATCCAGCGCGGCGATGCGCGCCAGGTCCACGTGCTGCTGGTGCGCCGCAACCCGCTCGCGAGCCGCCGCGCCGAAACCTCGCACGAGGACTGACCGTCTCGCGCCGGCCGCGTCTCCTTCAACCGCTCGCCCTTTTTCGCTTCACATGGACGATCCGATCCCGTCCCGCCCGGCTGGCGGCCTTTTTGCGCCGGCCCCCGGCCGCACGCTGCCGCGCTGGCACTATCCGGCCGCTCTGCTCGCCGGCGCGGCCAATACGCTCAGCTTCGCACCGACCCCGCACGGCGGCTGGCTGCAGCTCGCCGTATTCGTCTGGTTTTTCGCGCAGCTGACGCGCACGTCGAGCTGGCGCGGCGCCGCGCTCACCGGCGGCGCGTTCGGCTTCGGCAACTTCATCAGCGGCATCTGGTGGCTGTACATCAGCATGCACGTGTACGGCGAAATGGCCGCGCCGCTCGCGGGCGGCGCGCTGGTGCTGTTCTCGCTTTACCTGTCGCTGTACCCGGCGTTCTCGGCGGGGCTCTGGTCGTTCTGCGCGGGCCATGCGTGGCATCGCCGCGAACCCGATCCGCGGCCGTTCTCGCCGACCTGGCACGGCGCGTTCGCCTTCGCGAGCGCATGGGCGCTCGGCGAATGGCTGCGCGGCACCGTGTTTACCGGCTTTCCGTGGCTCGCGAGCGGCTATCCGCAGGTCGACGGCCCGTTCGCGGGCTTCGCACCGGTCGTCGGCGTGTACGGGATCGCGTGGGTGCTCGCGCTGTTCGCCGCGCTGGTCGTGCAGGCGCTCGTCGCCGCGCGCCGGTCGCCCACATCCGAATCCAGCGGCGCCGGCAATGCGCGCGTGCGCGTCGTCGCGCCGGCCGGCATCGCCGTCGCGCTCGTCGCGGCCGGCATCGGGCTGTCGCAGGCCACGTGGACCGTGCCCGCGAACGCGCCGCTCACGGTGCGGCTGCTGCAGGGCAACGTGAAGCAGGACATCAAGTTCGAGCAGGAAGGCATCGACGCGGCGATCAAGATGTACACGCAGATGATCGTCGAGAAGCCGGCCGACCTGATCGTCACGCCGGAGACCGCGATCGCGGTGATGATCCAGGAGCTGCCCGAGCCGTTCGCCGTCGCGATCCGCAAGTTCAGCGACACGACGGGCTCGGCCGTGCTGTTCGGCGCGGTCGGCGCGTCGGTGACGCCGGACGGTCATTACGTCGACTACACGAACAGCCTGTACGGCGTGACGCCGCATTCGCGCGACATCTATCACTACGACAAGCACCATCTCGTGCCCTTCGGCGAATTCATTCCGTGGGGCTTCCGTTGGTTCGTCGACCTGATGAAGATGCCGCTCGGCGACTTCGCGCGCGGCGCGCCGGTGCAGAAGCCGTTCCTCGTGCACAACCAGCCGGTGATGGCCGACATCTGCTACGAGGACTTGTTCGGCGAGGAAATCGCCGCGACGATCCGCGACAACCCGAAACCGCCCGGCGTGCTCGTCAACGTGACGAACCTCGCGTGGTTCGGCGACACGATCGCGCTCGACCAGCATCTGCAGATCGCGCGGATGCGCGCGCTCGAAACGGGCCGGCCGATGCTGCGCTCGACCAACACGGGGATGACGGCCGCGATCGACGCGCACGGCCGAGTGCTCGGCCAGCTGAAGCCGTTCACGATCGGCTCGCTCGACGTGCGCATCGAAGGCACGAGCGGCTTCACGCCTTACGTGACGAGCGGCAACAACATCGTGCTCGCGGTGTCGCTGGTGTTGCTCGCGTTCGGCTTCACGTTCGGGCCGGGCCTGCGCCGCCGCAACGGCGCAAAGGCCGGCGACGACCGCGACGCCTGACGCATCGGGCGGCCGTCGCACGCGGTGCGGCGGCCGCTCAGCCGCTCCGCTTCGCGTCCGCGGCCAGGCCGCGCAGATCCCGCCCGAGCGCTTCCATCACCGGCGCCCATGCGCCGAACGTCGGCTGCCGGTAAAGCGTCGCGGTCGGATACCACGGGCTGTCGGTGCGCTCGAGCAGCCACGGCCAGTGCGGATTCACGTCGAGCAGCACCCAGGTGCGCGCGCCGAGCGCGCCCGACAAGTGCGCGACCGACGTGCACACCGTGATCACCAGATCCAGCGCGCCGATGAACGCGGCCGTATCGTCGAAACTCTTCAGTTCGGCGGTGAAGTCCTCGATCGCGAAACCGGCCGCGCGCGCCGCGGCGACATCAGCGTCCGCTCCCGGCTGCAGCGAATGGAACGCGACGCCGTCGATACCGCGAAA
Source organism: Burkholderia sp. BCC1638 (assembly GCF_902833195.1). Classification (NCBI taxonomy): domain Bacteria; kingdom Pseudomonadati; phylum Pseudomonadota; class Betaproteobacteria; order Burkholderiales; family Burkholderiaceae; genus Burkholderia; species Burkholderia sp. BCC1638. Next base: position 81,560 of record NZ_CADFEC010000010.1, on the reverse strand, counting down.
TGCATCGGCGTAGCGTTCGAGCCCGACGCGCCGGAACGGATTGCGCTGGTGCCCCGCGCTGCCCGTCCACACGAGCCCGACCTTCAGCCGGCCGTCGCCCGCGAGCCGCGCCCGCCATGCATCGCGCGCGTGCGGATCGGCATGCAGGTACGGCACCGACGCGCCGAGCGTCGACGTCTCCATCCCGAGCATCAGCGGCAGGCCGATGAGCGGCACTTCGTAGTCGAAGGCAGGCAGCTCGTCGACGCCGCCGCCCGCGCTGAATGCGTCCGCGTGCGCGCCGAGGCTGCGCCGCATCAACGTGCCCACTTGCGGAAACGTGTTCCACGCGAGCCGGCCGCCCTCGCGGTGCACGCGCTCCGCGAGTGGCACGACGAAGCGCGCGAACTGCAGCACGTCGCCGAGCCCCTGCTCGCCCCAGACGAGCAGCGTCTTGCCCGCGAGCGGCTCGCCCTGCCAGCGCGGGCCGGGCAGCGCCGGCCGGCGGCCGCGCAGCTCGCCGGCGCCGTCCCAGCGTGCCTCGTGGCCGCGCCAGCCGGCCGCATAGTTGCCGCGCACGAGCTGGATGATCGCGAGGTTGAAACGGAACGACGCGTCGTCGGGCGCCAGTTCGCACGCGCGCGCCGCGTAGCGCTCGGCGTCGTCCCAGCGCTGCGCCTCCTTCATCGCCATCGCGATGTTGTTCAGCGCGAGCGCATTGTCGGGCGCGATCTCCGCAAGCCGTGCCGCACCGGCGAGCGCGCCGTCGAGGTCGAGCGTCGCGAGCCGCGCGACGATCAGGTTGATCCACGCCTGCACGTCGTGCGGGTCGGCTTCCACGGCTGCGTCGAGCAGCGCGATTTCCTCGCGGCGGTCGCCGCCCGACAGCCGCAGCGCGATCGCCAGGTTGTTGCGCAGCGACGGCCAGCGCGGATCGAGCGCATAGGCGGCGCGGTATGGCGCGACGGCCTCCGCGTGACGGCCGAGCATCTGCAGTGCGTAGCCGTGATTGAAACGGGCTCCGGCGTCCGAATAAATGCGCACCGCGCACTCGGCCAGCGCGAGCGCGTCGGCCGTGCGCTGCCGCGCGACGAGCTTCACGGTCAGCTGCGAGAGCGCAGCCGTGTCGACCGCGTGCAGATGGCCGGCGGCGGCGAGCCAAAGTGCGTGCGCGCCGTGCTCGCCGCGCGCTTGCGCGTCGGCAGCCTGCCCGAGCAGCGCGAGCAGCGGCGGCATCAGCGGAATGAGGAGGTCGTTCGAATCGTCCATGCGGTCCGGAGTGGAAAATCGGTCGCGCGGCAGGCGTCGCGCGCACTTCGATACGCGCATCTTAACGCCCGCGCAACGCGGCGCGGCAGGCGGTGCCACCAGCGCATCGCAACGCCGCCGGCCCGACGCACCGCGATACCGGCAACCCGCGCACAGGCTGCGCACGGCTCGCCGAAACACCGCCGGCAGCCCCTTCGTCCGCGTTCCGGCCGCATCCGCCCGCCGATCCGGTAAAATTGCACGTTTCAGCACACTAACAAGCCGCGCCGCCGCGCGAGCCGACCCTCCGGGCCCCGCCCGGAGCGCCGCCCGCAACGGAGCGCCAGCGCCACGAAGGCTCTTCATGCTTACGTTTCAGCAAATCATCCTGACGCTGCAGTCCTACTGGGACAAGCAGGGTTGCGCCCTGCTCCAGCCCATCGACATGGAAGTCGGCGCGGGCACGTCGCACGTTCACACGTTCCTGCGCGCGGTCGGCCCCGAGCCGTGGCGCGCCGCCTACGTGCAGCCGTCGCGCCGCCCGAAGGACGGCCGCTACGGCGAGAACCCGAACCGCCTGCAGCATTACTACCAGTACCAGGTCGTGCTCAAGCCGGCGCCGGAAAACATCCTCGACCTGTACCTCGGCTCGCTGGAAGCGCTCGGCTTCGACCTGAAGCAGAACGACGTGCGCTTCGTCGAAGACGACTGGGAGAACCCGACGCTCGGCGCGTGGGGCCTCGGCTGGGAAGTGTGGCTGAACGGGATGGAAGTCACGCAGTTCACGTATTTCCAGCAGGTCGGCGGCCTCGACTGCAAGCCCGTGCTCGGCGAGATCACCTACGGCCTCGAGCGCCTCGCGATGTACCTGCAGAAGGTCGAGAACGTGTACGACCTCGTGTGGACCGAGTGGGAAGAGCAGGGCCCGAACGGCCCCGAGCTGCGCCGCCTGTCGTACGGCGACGTCTACCACCAGAACGAGGTCGAGCAGTCGACCTACAACTTCGAGCACGCGAACGTCGACCTGCTGTTCACGTTCTTCAACAGCTACGAAGCGGAAGCAAAGAAGATGATCGACGCGCAGCTCGCGCTGCCCGCGTACGAACTCGTGCTGAAGGCCGGCCACACGTTCAACCTGCTCGACGCGCGCGGTGCGATCTCGGTGACGGAACGTGCGGCGTACATCGGCCGCATCCGCGCGCTGTCGCGTCTCGTCGCGCAGGCTTACTACGACTCGCGCGAGAAGCTCGGCTTCCCGATGCTCGGCAACCCGCCGGGCGTGCCGGGCCTCACCACCGACGCCCAGGACGCCGCCCAGCCGGCATGGGCGCCGCCGCTCAAGGTCGAACGCAAGATCGATCAGGACTGACGAGACGAGATTTATTCCAGACATGACGCACAATCATCCCGCCCCCCTGCTCGTCGAACTGCTGACCGAAGAGCTGCCGCCGAAGGCCCTCGCGCGCCTCGGCGACGCATTCGCCGAAGGTCTCGCGCAACGCCTCGCGGCGCGCGACCTCGTCGAAGGCGACCTCGTATTCGAACGCTACGCCACGCCGCGCCGCCTCGCGGTCGTCGTGCAGAACGTGCGCGCCGTCGCACCGGAAAAGCAGGTCCGCGAAAAGGTCCTGCCCGTGTCGGTCGCGCTCGACGCCGAAGGCAAGCCGACCGCCCCGCTCGCGAAGAAGCTCGCGGCGCTCGGTCATCCGAACCTGTCGATCGCCGATCTCGAGCGCGCGCAGGACGGCAAGGCCGAAGCGTTCTTCGTCAACTACTCGGCCGCCGGCGTGACGCTCGCCGACGGGCTGCAGGCCGCGCTCGACGAAACGCTCGAGAAGCTGCCGATCCCGAAGGTCATGACCTACCAGCGCCCGGACGGCTCCGACGTGAAGTTCGTGCGCCCGGTGCACCGCCTGACCGTGCTGCACGACGATCGGATCGTGCCCGTCACGGCGTTTGGCGTCGACGCCGGCGACACCACGCTCGGCCACCGCTTCCTGTCCGACGGCCTCGTCGCGATCCAGCACGCACGCGCGTATGCCGACACGCTGCGCGACAAGGGCCGCGTGATCGCGCACTTCGCCGATCGCCGCGAAACGATCCGCACGCAGCTGAACGAGCACGCGAACGGCGACACCGTCGTGATGCCCGAATCGCTGCTCGACGAAGTGACGTCGCTGGTCGAATGGCCGGTCGTCTATCCGTGCCGCTTCGAGGACGAATTCCTGCAGGTTCCGCAGGAATGCCTGATCCTCACGATGCAGACGAACCAGAAGTATTTCGCGCTGACCGACATCGCCGGCAAGCTGCGCTCGCGCTTCCTGATCGTGTCGAACATCGAGACGAAGACGCCGGACGAGATCGTCGAAGGCAACGAGCGCGTCGTGCGCCCGCGCCTCGCCGACGCAAAGTTCTTCTTCGAGCAGGACAAGAAGAAGCCGCTTGCCGACCGCGTGCCGCTGCTCGCGAACGTCGTCTATCACAACAAGCTCGGTTCGGCGCTCGCGCGCGTCGAGCGCCTCGAAGCGCTGGCCGGCGAGATCGCGCCCGCGATCGGCGCCGACGCCGCGCACGCGAAGCGCGCCGCGCGCCTCGCGAAGGCCGACCTGCTGACCGACATGGTCGGCGAGTTCCCGGAACTGCAGGGCACGATGGGCACGTACTACGCGCGCCACGACGGTGAACCCGACGACGTCGCGCTCGCCTGCGCCGAGCACTACCAGCCGCGCTTCTCCGGCGACGCGCTGCCGACCACGCCGGTGTCCACCGCCGTCGCGCTGGCCGACAAGCTCGAGACGATCGTCGGCATCTGGGGCATCGGCCTCGCGCCGACCGGCGAGAAGGATCCGTTCGCGCTGCGCCGTCACGCGCTCGGCGTGCTGCGCCTGCTGGTCGAGAAGCAGTTGCCGCTCGATCTCGTGTCGCTGCTGCGCACGGCCCACGCACGCTTCGAAGGCGTGCCGGGCGTCGCGGAATCGACCGACGCGATCCTCGCGTTCTTCATGGACCGCCTGCGCGGCCTGCTGCGCGAGCGCGGCTACACGGCCGGCGAAGTCGACGCGGTGCTGAGCCTGAACCCGACGCGCGTCGACGATCTCGTCGCGCGCCTCGACGCGGTGCGCGAATTCACGCGCCTCGCGGAAGCCGAAGCGCTCGCGGCCGCGAACAAGCGGATCTCGAACATCCTGAAGAAGTCGGAAGGCGGCGCGAACGGTGCCGTGCAGCCGACGCTGCTCGTCGAGGCCGCCGAAAAGGCGCTGCACGAACAGCTCGCGGCCGTGACGCCGCACGTGCAGTCGCAGCTCGAGGCGCGTGCGTACACGGGCGCGCTGTCGGCGCTCGCCGCGCTGCGCGCGCCGGTCGACACGTTCTTCAACGACGTGATGGTCAACGCCGAGGACCCCGCGCTGCGCGCGAACCGTCTCGCGCTGCTGTCCGCGCTGCATCAGCAGATGAACTGCGTCGCCGACATCTCGAAGCTCGCCGCATAAGGGCCGAACGATGCCGACCAGCCCCAACCGCAAGCTCGTCGTCCTCGACCGGGACGGCGTGATCAACGTCGATTCTGACGCGTTCATCAAGACGCCCGACGAGTGGATCGCGCTACCCGGCAGCCTCGAGGCGATCGCACGACTCAACCACGCGGGCTATCGCGTGGTCGTCGCGACCAACCAGTCCGGCATCGGCCGCGGGCTGTTCGACATGGCCGCGCTCAACGCGATGCACCTGAAGATGCATCGCGCGGCGGCCGCCGTCGGCGCGCGCATCGACGCGGTGTTCTTCTGCCCGCACGTGTCGGAAGACCACTGCGACTGCCGCAAGCCGAAGCCCGGCATGATGCAGATGATCGCGGAGCGCTTCGAGGTCGACCCCGGTCACACGCCGGCCGTCGGCGATTCGCTGCGCGACCTGCAGGCCAGCGTCGCGGTCGGCTTCAAGCCGCACCTCGTGCTGACCGGCAAGGGCAAGAAGACGCTCGCCGCGGGCAATCTGCCGGACGGCACGAAGGTCCACGACGACCTGCGCGCATTCGCGCTCGACTTCCTTTCACACGAACACGAGTGATGCGGCCGCCGCGCGCATCCTCCCTACTGTCAGACCCACGCCGATGCGCTTCGTCCGCTCCCTGCTGCTGCTGATCTACTTCATCGTGTACACGGTGCCTTACGCCACCGCGTGCTTTATCGCGTTCCCGTTCATGCGTCCCGACGCGCGCTACTGGATGGCGGCCGGCTGGTGCAAGTCGACGCTGTGGGTCGTGCGCTGGCTGAACGGCATCCGCTACCGGATCGAAGGGATGGAAAACCTGCCCGACGGCCCGGCCGTGCTGCTGTCGAAGCACCAGTCGGCGTGGGAGACGCTCGCGTTTCCGGCGCTGATGCCGAAGCCGCTCTGCTACGTGTTCAAGCGCGAACTGCTGTACGTGCCGTTCTTCGGCTGGGCGCTCGGGCTGCTGCACATGGTCAACATCAACCGCAAGGAAGGCAAGAACGCGTTCGCGTCGGTGATCCGTCAGGGCAAGAAGCGCCTGTCGGAAGGTGCCTGGATGATCATGTTCCCGGAAGGTACGCGCACGCCGGTCGGCAAGCAGGGCAAGTACAAGACGGGCGGCGCGCGCTTCGCGATCGAAACCGGCACGCCGGTCGTGCCGATCGCGCACAATGCAGGTCGCGTGTGGCCGCGCAATTCGTTCACGAAATTCCCGGGCGTCGTCACCGTGTCGATCGGCAAGCCGATTCCCGTCGACGGCAAGACGCCCGACGTATTGAACTCGCAGGTCGAAGCATGGATCGAAGCGGAAATGCGCCGCATCGATCCCGATGCCTATCGCCAGCCGGGCAATGCCGGCGCGCGCGATGCCGCGCGCGTCTGAATCACCCGGATTGCAGCCGTTGCGAACGACGAAACGAAGCGAACTGATGAAAAAGCGTCCGCGGCCACGGCCTGCCGTCGTGGCCCTCGATCATCGCCAGATGGATCTGCCGCTCTTCGACGGGCCGACGGCATCGCCGGCACCGTCGGCGCCCGCCGCACCGCCCTCGCCGCCTGAAGCGGCCACGGCCCCCGCGGTGCCCACGGCGCCGCTCGATCCGGGCCCCGCGCCCGATCGCTCCCGCGTCCGCACGTTCGCACTCGACAGCCGTGTGCTCGAATATCGGCTGAAGCGCTCCGCGCGCCGCACGATCGGCTTCACGATCGACGGCAGCGGGTTGTCAATCACCGCGCCGCGCTGGGTCACGCTCGCCGACATCGAAGCGGCCATCGCCGAGAAGCAGCGCTGGATCTTCGCGAAGCTCGCGGAGTGGAAAACCCGCACCGAGCAGCGTGCGCTGCCGCAGATCGACTGGCGCGACGGTGCGCAACTCCCGTATCTCGGCAAGACGATCACGATCGCGCTCGGCGCCGGTGCGGTCGCCTTCGACGCCGATGCGCAGCGGCTGTCGCTGCCGCTGCCCGCGCAAGCCGACATGCAGCAGATCAAGGATCGCGTGCAGGGCTGGCTGCAGGGCGAAGCGAAGCGGATCTTCGGCGAACGCCTCGTCGTCTATGCGGAAATGCTCGGCGTCACGTATTCGATGTACGCGCTGTCGTCGGCCGCGACGCGCTGGGGCAGCTGCTCGAGCGACGGCAAGATCCGGCTGAACTGGCGGCTGATCCATTTCCCGATGTCGATCATCGACTACGTCGTCGCGCACGAACTGTCGCACCTGCGCGAAATGAACCACAGCCCGGCCTTCTGGCAGACCGTCGAGTCGATCTTCCCGGAATTCCGCGAAGCGCGGCACACGCTCAAGCATCACCCGCCCGAGTTGCTGCCGTCGCTGTAACGCGATCGGTCGCACCGAAAATGCGAACGGGCGATGCGGATTCCGCATCGCCCGTTTTCTTTGCGCGCCACGCCCATCGTGCGTCGCGCGCCGCTCATCCCGCGCTCAGTGCGCCTTCTTCTGGATGAACTCGATCTTGTAGCCGTCCGGATCCTCGACGAAAGCGATCACGGTCGTGCCGTGCTTCATCGGACCCGCTTCGCGGGTCACCTTGCCGCCTTGCGCCTTGATCTTGTCGCAGGCCGCGTACGCGTCGTCGACTTCCACCGCCAGATGGCCGAAGCCGTTGCCGAGATCGTAGGACGGCGTATCCCAGTTATGGGTCAGCTCGATCACGGTGCCCGTGCTTTCCGCTTCATAGCCGACGAACGCGAGCGTGAACTTGCCTTCCGGATAATCCTCGCGACGCAGCAGCTTCATGCCGAGCAATTCGGTGTAGAACTTGATCGAGCGGTCGAGATCGCCGACTCGCAGCATCGTATGCAGCAAACGCATGTGTTGTACTCCTGTGGGGACTTTCCAGAAGCGGAAATTCTACCGGAGTCGGGTGAATCCCGCCGTCGGCGCCCCGTCCGCCGTCGGCCGATACCGGCTTCCGGACGGCGAGCCCGATGCCCGTGCGGCGGCAGTCATCACCGCACCCGACAGCACCCCGCAAGTCCATCGATCGGGTAACATCCTCCCACCTCGCACCAAAAGCGGGCATGCCGTCCGCCGCTTGAACGCGACCACCACCTCAATCAGCCACACAGCCTGCCGTGCGAAACCGCCGAATCGAGCGCGCCGGACCCGACCTCCGTCCGCCGCTGCCATTGTCCGTGCCCCCTTCCCGCCGCATCGGCGAGGTCCGCCGATGACCGCGCTCGCCGGCACGCCCGCGCGCCGCGCGCTCGACACGCGCGCCATCGGCGTGATGCTCCTGCTGTGCGCGATCTGGGGCTTCCAGCAGGTCGCGATCAAGAGCACGAACGCGGCGATCCCGCCGATGTTCCAGGCCGGGCTGCGCTCGGTGATCGCCGCGCTCCTGCTGTGGGGCTGGGCTCGCTCGCGCGGCACGCCGCTGTTCCGCGCGGACGGCACGCTCGGCGCGGGCATCGCGGCGGGCGCGCTGTTCGCCGGCGAGTTCGTCTGCGTGTTCTTCGGGCTGACGCTGACGAGCGCGTCGCACATGGCGATCTTCCTGTACACGGCCCCGTGCTTCACGGCGCTCGGCCTGCACCTGTTCGCACCGGGCGAGCGGCTGCAGCGCGTCCAGTGGGCCGGCGTCGGCCTCGCGTTCGCCGGCATCGCGCTCGCGTTCGCGGACGGCTTCCTCAAGCCGCGCACGCCCGGCGCATCGGTATTGGCCGGGCTCGCCGGCGACGCGCTCGGCATCCTCGGCGGCGCGATGTGGGCCGCGACGACGGTCGTCGTGCGTTCGACGTCGCTCGCGCGGGCCAGCGCGAGCAAGACGCTGTTCTACCAGCTCGCGGTGTCGGCCGTCGTGCTGATCGCGCTCGCCGCGCTACTCGGCCAGACGTCGTTCGCGCAGGTCACGCCGATCGCGCTCGCGAGCCTCGCATACCAGTCGGTGATCGTCGCGTTCGTCAGCTATCTGTCGTGGTTCTGGCTGCTGACGCGCTACAGCGCGTCGCGGCTGTCGGTGTTCACGTTCCTGTCGCCATTGTTCGGCGTCGCGTTCGGCGTGCTGCTGCTCGGCGAATCGGTCGGCTGGCGCTTCATGTCCGCGGCCGCGCTGGTGCTGACCGGGATCGCGCTCGTCAACGCGCCGCCGCGCGGGCGCGCGTAACGCCGCCCGGCCGCGGTCCGGCCTCGACGAAAACGGCGCGGAAAAACAAAAAGGCTACCCGCCAGGGTAGCCTCATGAATCTCGAGCCAGCGGGCACCACGCGCGTTGCCCGCGTGGTCCTGCTACTCCGCAGCCTTGCGCACCTTCGCAAGCGCCTGCGCGACGCCGACATATTCGGCCACGCTCACATCCTCCGCGCGTCGCGCGAGGTCGAAGCCGAGCCCGTCGAAATCGATCGTCTCGCGGTAGTCGCCGAGCGTGTTGCGCAGCATCTTCCGACGCTGCGAGAACGCTGCCGTGACCACTTCGCCGAGCAGCACGGGATCGACGTCCGGCAATTCATGCGGCTCGTACGGAATCATCCGGACGATCGCCGAATCGACCTTCGGCGGCGGCTGGAACGACTCGGGCGGCACGTCGAGCATCTTGTCCATCACGTAGCGGTACTGCAGCATCACCGACAGCCGCGAGAACGCCTTCGTGCCCGGCTCCGCGACCATCCGTTCGACGACCTCGTTCTGCAGCATGAAATGCTGGTCGATGACCACACCGGCGAACGTCATCAGGTGAAACAGCAGCGGGCTGGAAATGTTGTACGGCAGGTTGCCGACGATCCGCAGCGACGGCTTGTCGCCGGGCGCCGCGAGCGAGCCGAAGTCGAACGCGAGCGCATCGCCCGCGTGCAGCTCCAGCAGTGCGCCGAAGCGCTGCTTCAGGCGCCCGATCAGGTCGCGGTCGAGCTCGACCGCGTGCAGCGGCGACTCGGGCGTCGCGAGACGCGCGATCAGCGGCTCGGTCAGCGCACCGAGGCCGGGGCCGATCTCGACCATTCGCTGGCCGCGCGCGGGGCCGATCGTCGCGACGATCGAGTCGATCACGCCGTGATCGACGAGGAAGTTCTGCCCGAAGCGCTTGCGCGCGAAGTGGCCTTGGTGCTGTCTGCTGTTCGACATCGACTGAGAAAAACGAAAAATACGACGAATGAAGTCAGGACTGGGGCCGTGCGCGTCAGGCCGCGCGGCGATGGCGCGCCATCGTGACGGCCGTATCGAGCGCGGCGACCATGCTGCCCGGATCCGCACGGCCCGTGCCGACCAGATCCAGCGCGGTGCCGTGATCGACCGACGTGCGGATGATCGGCAGCCCGAGCGTGACGTTGATGCCCTCACCGAAGGTCGCATACTTCAGCACGGGCAAGCCCTGATCGTGGAACATCGCGAGCACGCAATCGGCATCCTCGAGATAGCGCGGCTGGAACAGCGTATCGGCCGGATACGGGCCGCGCGCGTCGATGCCCTGCGCTTGCGCGCGCGCGAGCGCCGGCGAGATCACGTCGATCTCCTCGCGCCCGAGATAGCCGTTCTCGCCCGCATGCGGGTTCAGCCCCGTCACGAGGATGCGCGGCGCGGCGAGGCCGAAGTCACGCCGCAGGTCGCGATCGACGATCGCCAACGTCTCGACGAGCCCGTCGATCGTCAGCGCGGCCGACACGTCCTTCAGCGGCAGGTGCGTGGTCGCGAGCGCGACGCGCAGCGGCCGCTCGCCGGTGCCCGCCAGCATCATCACGACGCGCGGCGTGTGCGTGCGTTCCGCAAGGTATTCGGTATGGCCGGTAAACGCTACGCCGGCATCGTTGATCGTGCTCTTCTGCAGCGGTGCGGTGACGATCGCGTCGAACCGGCCCGCCATCGCACCGTCGATCGCGGCATCGAGCAGCGCGAGCACGTAGCGGCCATTGGCCGCATCGAGCTTGCCGGCCCGTGCGGGCACAGCGAGCGGATGGTGCTCGACCGACACCGGCCCACCGCCGGCGAGCACTGCACGATCGGCACCGACGGCCGCCGCGCGCGCGTCGAGCAGCGCGGCGTCGCCGAGCACGGTGAAATGCGCGCCCGGCCAGCGCTGCGCGGCATCCTGCAACGCCTGCACGGTCAGCTCCGGGCCAACACCCGCGGGTTCGCCGGTCGTGATCGCGATCTGCAGCGCGGATGCCGTCATGCGAAGCTCGCTCAGTTCGCCGGGCCGACGCCGCCGATCTTGTACTGCACGTACGACGAATCGCGCAGCTCGCGCAGCCAGTCGGCGTACGCCTGCTCGGCCTTGCGCTGGCCGATCGCCTGGCGCGCGATATCCATCTGCTGCTGCACCGAGCCTTCCGCTTCGCGGCGCTCCATCACCTGGATCAGGTGGTAGCCGTACTCGGTACGAATCGGCTGGCTGATCTGGCCGTCCTGCAGATTGTTCATCGCGCGCTCGAATTCCGGCACGGTCTCGCCCGGGCTGATCCAGCCGAGATCGCCGCCCTGCGACGCCGAACCGTCCTGCGAGTAGGTGCGCGCGAACTTCGCGAAATCGCCGCCCGCTTCGACCTGGCGGCGGATGTCCTGCAGCTGCTGGCGCGCCTGGCCTTCCGACTTGCCTTCGCCGACGCGCAACAGGATGTGGCGCACGTGCGTCTGGACGATCTTCGGTGCCGCGGCGGTCGCGCCCTGGCTCTGGCGGCGGTCGACGAGACGCACGATCTCGAAGCCATCCGGCACGCGGATCAGCGTCGGGTTGACCTGGCCCGGGCGCAGCTTCGATGCGGCGTCGACGACGTCGGCCGGCAGCGCGCCCGGCGCCTTGAAGCCGAGGTCGCCGCCCTTCTTCGCGTCGTTCGCTTCCGAATTGTTCTTCGCGAGCTTCTCGAAATCGGCGCCCGACGTGGCCTGCTGCAGCAGCGCTTCAGCCTTCTTCTGCGCGGCTTCGATGTCGGCTTGCGGCGCGTTGGTCGGTGCCTTGATGAAGATGTGCTGGAAGCGCAGGTCCTGCTGCTGCGATGCGTTCGGCCCACGCTGGCTCGCGATGTAGTTCGCGACCTCGGCATCCGACACGGTGATCTTGCCGTCGACCTCGCGCTCGCGCAGCTTCGACAGCATCAGCTCGGTGCGGGCGTCGCTCGTGAACACGCTCCAGGGCACGCCTTGCGCCACGATCCGCGCGCGGTACTGCTCGAGCGTCATCCCGTTCGCCTGCGCGAGGCGCTGCAGCGTTGACTGCACGGTCGCGTCGTCGATGCGGATCCCGTCGTCCTTGGCCTTCTGCACCTGGATACGTTCGAGCACCATCTGGTTCAGCACCTGCGCGCGCAGCTGGTCGGCCGGCGGCACGGGTGCGTTCTGCTGCTGCAGCCGGCGCGAGATCAGGCCGACGCGCTGGTCGAGTTCGCGGCCCGTGATCACGTCGTTGTTGACGACCGCGACGACTTCGTCGGCGAGCTGCGCGCCTTGCGAACCAAGCGCCTGCGCCGCGGCCGGCGCGGCGGCGAGCAGCGCGGCGGACGCGGCGAGGCTGGACACGACTGCCGCGAAACGAAGGGTTTTCTTCATTGCCACTGATACTCCATTGAAATCGTGCTGACCGGTGCAGACAAGCCGGCGTTACTCGTAATTGCTGAAGCGGGACATCGGCGGCGGCGCGGACGGCAGCGGCGTGTAGCCCGGCACCCCGGCGCGGAATGCGGCCACGAGACCGTTGTCGACGCTCGACAGCCCCTTCAACGTCAGCTGCATCATGACTCGCGTCGACGAATTCTGTTGCCCCGACGTGTTCACGCCGTTCGCGTACCGCTGGACACCGACTCCGAGCGCCCAGCAATCCGCGTCGTATTGTAAGCCGAGCAGACCGTCGACGACCCGGTCGGCGGCCAGGTCGTAGTTGAAGCGGCCGATCGCATACAGGCGGCGCGTGAGCGGCCATTGCGCGGACACCAGGAACTGGTTGATCGGCTGGTTGTCGAGCGTCGTGTTCGCACGCGTATAGCGGTAGCCGACGTTGATCACGCGGCGCTCGCCCGGGCTGAAACCGAAACCGACGCTCGACTTCACGAGCTGGTTGTTGTTCTGGTTGTACTGGAACGCCGTCTCCGACATGAAGCCGGAGCCGAGTTTCAGCGCGGCGCCGACGATCAGGTCCGAGTGGCGCGCCAGCACGGCGCTCTGCCCGGAATTCAGCGTGACGCGCTGGTCGGCGAAATAGTACTGCTGCGCGACCACGAAGCGCGCGCGTTCGTCGCCCGTGCGCGGATCGATGAAGCGCGACGTCAGGCCGGCCGTGATCCGGTTCGCGTCCGCGATCCGGTCGTTGCCGACGAACGTGTTCGGCTGGTAGATCTCCGCGAGGCCGAAGTCCGATTCCGCGGTGTCGAACAGCGGCGCGTTCGACTGGTCGCGATACGGCGTGTACACGTAGTACAGACGCGGCTCGAGGGTCTGGATGAAGTCCTGGCCGAACAGGCGCACCGAGCGGTCGAAGATCAGGCCCGTGTCGAAGCTCACGGTCGGGATCGATTCGGTGAAGTGCTTCGGGTTGTTCGGCGTGCGCGACGACAAGTGGTTCAGGTCGTACGACGCAAAGTGATACTGGACCTTCGGCACGACGAAGTAGCCGGGGCCATACACGCCGTATGCGATGTACGGGTTGAAGACGATGCGGTCGCCTTCGGTCGCGTCGGCGGTCGTGATGCGGAACCGCGAATAGTCGGCTTCCGCGCCGAAGTCGAAGCCGCCGACGTTGTACTTCGTGTACTTCACGTTCAACTGCGGTTCGCGGCTGTACGGCGCGATCGACGGCGGCAGCGTCTGCCAGTGCTGGTAGCGCGCAAGCACCGACCACGGGCCGTTGTTGTACGTGAGCCCGGCTTCCTGCTGGTACAGCGTCTGCGTCCCGTTGACGAACTGGTTCATCGACCCAAGGTCTTCGGGATACGTGTTGTCCGAGACCTTGTTGTAGTAGACGTAACCGCCGAAACCGCCGCCGAAGTTCTGCTGGTGCTGCCAGTAGATCGCATAGCGGTCGCGGTGCGCGAGCCGGTCGTCGGGCAGGTAATTGGCCGTAAACGTGCCCGAATACGACGGCGACAGATAGCGGAACGTCGCTTCGGTCTGCACGCCGCGCCGCGAGATGATGCGCGGCGTGATCGTCAGGTCGCGGTTCGGCGCGATGTTGAAGTAGTACGGCAGCGTCAGCTCGAACCCGTTGTTCGAGTTCATCGAGAACGTCGGCGGCAAGAGGCCGCTGCGCCGCTCGCCCGACAGCGGGAACGTCATCCACGGGCTCGCGAAGATCGGCACGCCCTGGAAGAACAGCACGCCGTTGCGCGCTGTGCCTTCATCGGCGCCCGTGTCGAAGTCGAAACGGCTGCCCTTGATGTACCACGCGGGGTTCGTCGAGCACTGGCACGCGGTGTAGGTGCCGTTGACGAACACCGAGCGCTCGCTGTCGAGCAGGTCGACGCGCTCCGCGCTGCCGGACCCGCCCGTCACGTTGAAGTGGTACTTCGGCGCCGTCATGAAGCCCTGGTTCGCCTCGACCTTCAGATGCGCCTCAGGGCCCGCGAACGACGTGCCGCCGTTGACTACCTTGACCTGGCCGTACGCATCGGCCATGTCGGTATCCTGATCGTAGTGGATCGCGTCGGCCTTCACGACCGCGTCGCCGCGGCGCAGCTCGGCCGAGCCCTTCGCGGCGAGGTCCTGATCGGCCGTGCCGCTCGTATGGTCGGCAATCACGAAGGTGGCCGGCTTCGCGCCGTCCTTCAGCGGATGATCCTCGAGCTGCGGGGCGAGACGCAGGTCCCACGGCGAGTCGAGCGGCTGCGGCTGCGCGGCCGCGCCCGACAGCTGCGCGTACGACACGGCCGGCACGAGGCCGGGCACGGCCAGTAGCGCGAGCGCGAGCCGCCGTTTGCGCGGCGCCCCGTCACCGGGGAAGACATTCGGGAATAGCGGTTTGGGCGGCATCTATCGTTTGGCGAATCGCCCCTTGTCAACCGCACCTGCACGGCACATTCGCGCGCGGCGGGCCGCGCCGTCGCACCGCGACTGCGGCTGAGCGCAAACCGGGGAGGCGATCGGGCGGACGGCGCGACAGGCGGCGAGCCTGCACGGCGGAAGCTGACGCGGGGCGCGTCAAAAAAGTCGTGGGGTATTATATGGCAAGACGTTCCCCCCTCCGCCGAGTTTCATGACACCCCCATCCGCCGCATCCCAGCCCGACGCCCGCCTCGACGCACTGACCGCGTGGCTGCGCCCGCTCGCCGAGCGCTTCGCCCTCGACCTGTCGACCCTCGCACCCGCGTCGTCGGACGCCAGTTTCCGCCGCTATTTCCGGGTCGCGTCGGCCACGCGCCCCGGCGGCTCGCTGGTCGCGGTCGACGCGCCGCCGCCCGAGAAGTGTCGCGAATTCGTTCAGGTCGCGCAGTTGCTCGCCGCGGCCGGCGACCACGTGCCGGACGTGCTGGCCCACGATTTCGACGCGGGCTTCATGCTCGTGACCGACCTCGGCCGCACGTCGTACATCTCGGTGCTCGATCCGGCCGACCCGGTCGCGGCGCGCCCGTTGATGCGCGACGCGCTCGACGCGCTGATCCGCTTCCAGCTGAGCTCGAAGCCCGACGTGCTGCCGCCGTTCGACGAGGCATTCCTGCGCCGCGAGATGGAGCTGCTGCCCGAATGGTTCGTCGGCCGGCACCTCGGCAAGCCCGTCACCGACGCGATGCGCGGCACGCTCGACCGCACCTTCGCACTGCTGGTCGCGAGCGCCCATGCGCAGCCGCAGGGCTTCATGCTGCGCGATTTCATGCCGCGCAACCTGATGGTCTGCGAACCGAACCCGGGTGTGCTCGACTTCCAGGACGCCGTGTACGGGCCGCTGACGTACGACGTCGTGTCGCTGTTGCGCGACGCGTTCATCAGCTGGGACGAGGAGTTCGAGCTCGACTGCTTCGCGTATTACTGGGAAAAGGCCAAGAAGGCCGGCCTGCCGGTCGATCCGGACTTCGGCGAGTTCTACCGCCAGCTCGAGTGGATGGGGCTGCAGCGGCACATCAAGATCCTCGGCCTGTTCGCGCGGATCAACTACCGCGACGGCAAGCCGCATTACCTGAACGATCTGCCGCGCTTCCTCGCGTACGCGCGCAAGGTTGCGCTGCGCTACCGCCCGCTCGTGCCGTTCGCGAAGCTGCTCGACGAGCTCGAGGGCAAGGGCGCGGCCGACGTCGGCTATACGTTCTGACCGCCCTCACATTCAGCCGAACATGAGCACTACCCTGACCACGGCGATGATTTTCGCCGCCGGGCGCGGCGAGCGGATGCGCCCGCTGACCGACACCCGCCCGAAGCCGCTGCTCGAAGTCGGCGGCAAGCCGCTGATCGTCTGGCAGATCGAGGCGCTCGCGCGCGCGGGCATCGAAACGATCGTGATCAACCATGCGTGGCTCGGCGAACAGCTCGAGACAACGCTCGGCGACGGCTCGCGCTGGGGTGTGCGACTCGCGTATTCGGCCGAAGGCGACGCGCTGGAAACCGCCGGTGGCATCGCGCAGGCGTTGCCGCTGCTCGAGCACGACGGCCGGCCGACGGTGTTCGCGGCGGTCGCGGGCGACGTGTACTGCGCATTCGACTACCGGACGCTTGCCGCCCGCGCCGCGCGGATGGCCGCGCTCGACGCGCCCGCGATGCATCTCGTGATGGTGCCGAACCCGCCGTTCCACCCGGACGGCGATTTCGTGCTCCGCGACGACGGCCGGCTGGCGCTCGCCGGCGCCCCGCGCGTCACGTTCGGCAGCATCGGCGTGTACGACACGCGGATGTTCCGCGACATCGTGCCCGGCACGCACCGGCCGTTGACGCCGTATTTCAAGGCGACCATCGAGGCCGGCCGCGCGAGCGGTGAATTGTATGAAGGTATCTGGGAGAACGTCGGCACGCCTGGGCAGCTGGGCGAACTGGATGCGCGGCTGCGTGCCGCCGCAGGCTGAGCGTTTCGCGGCTGGCCATCGAGCCACAGGGCACGGCGGCCAAGGGCCCGCAAGGCCGATGACGGCCCGGCCGATCACCGGCAGGCCGCTCCTGAATCAAATGCCGAGCACGCTGCGCCGGAGCGCCCGGCCGTGACGGCGCAACGCCGCCCGATGCCGAACGGCCGGCGAACCGACCGTTCCCGCGCCGCCCGGCGCGGCATCCACGCTCACGCGGCCTCGGCCGCTTCCCCGCCCGCCGCCGCGCGCTGCTGCTGCAGCGCCCACATCTGCGCATACAGCCCGTCCGCGCGCACGAGTTCGTCGTGCGTGCCGCGCTCGACGATCCGCCCGTGGTCCATCACGAGAATCTGCTGCGCATGCACGACCGTCGACAGCCGGTGCGCGATCACGAGCGTCGTGCGGTGCCGCGCGATCTGGTCGAGTTCGTGCTGGATCGCGCGCTCCGAGCGCGAATCGAGCGCCGACGTCGCCTCGTCGAACAGCAGCACCGGCGGATCCTTCAACAGCGTGCGCGCAATCGCGACGCGCTGCTTCTCGCCGCCCGACAGCTTCAGCCCGCGCTCGCCGACCGGCGTGTCATAGCCCTTCGGCAAGCTCTCGATGAAGTCGTGGATGTGCGCGGCGCGCGCGGCCGCGATCACTTCGTCGCGGCTCGCGGTCGGCCTGCCGTACGCGATGTTGTAGTAGATCGAGTCGTTGAACAGCACGGTGTCCTGCGGCACGATCCCGATCGATGCACGCAGCGAGTCCTGCGTGACGTCGCGAATGTCCTGGCCGTCGATCCGGATCGCACCGCCCGCCTGCCGGTCGAGATCGTAGAAGCGGAACAGCAGCCGCGACAGCGTCGACTTGCCTGACCCGCTGTGACCGACCACCGCGGTCGTCGTGCCCGCGTCGATCGTAAACGTCACGTCGTGCAGGATCTGCCGCGACGCTTCGTACGCGAAGTTCACGTGCTCGAAGCGGACCTGCGCGCCGGCCACCGCGAGCGGTCGCGCGTCGGGCGCGTCCGCGACTTCCTTCGCGGCCGACAGCAGTCCGAACATGCGGTCCATGTCGGTGAGGCTCTGCTTCAGTTCGCGATACACGACGCCGAGAAAATTCAGCGGGATGTACAGCTGCAGCATGAACGTGTTGATCAGCACGAGATCGCCGAGCGTCAGCTTGCCGGCCAGCACGCCCTGCGTCGCGCGCCAAAGGATGAATACGAGCCCGGTGCCGATGATCGCCTGCTGGCCGAAGTTCAGCACCGACAGCGAATTCTGCGAGCGGATCGCGGCCTTGCGGTATCGCTTCAGGTTTTCGTCGTAGCGCTGCGCCTCCCACTCCTCGTTGCCGAAGTACTTCACCGTCTCGTAGTTGATCAGCGAATCGATCGCCCGCGAGTTCGCGCGCGAATCGAGTTCGTTCATCGTGCGGCGAAAGTGCGTGCGCCAGTTGGTGACCTTCACGGTGAACACGATGTACGTGACCAGCGCCGCGAACGTCACGTATGCGTAGTACGCCTCGTACTTGACCACGAAGAAGCCGAGCACGAGCCCGACCTCGACGAGCGTCGGCAGGATGCTGTACAGCGAATAGGAAATCAGTTGCTGGATGCCGCGCGTGCCGCGCTCGATGTCGCGCGACATGCCGCCTGTCTGGCGCTCGAGATGGAAGCGCAGCGACAACCCGTGCAGATGCCGAAACACCTGCAGCGCGAGCTGGCGCACCGCGCTCTCGGTAACCTTCGAGAACAGGATCTCGCGCAGCTCGGTGAAGAGCGACGTCGACAGCCGCACGAGCGCATAGGCGATGACCAGCAGGCCGACGCCGCCCGCGAGCACGATGCCGGCCGACTGCTCCGCGCGGCCGAGCGCGGTGAGTTGCTGCACCGCCGACAGATGATCGACGATGCGCTTCATCACGACCGGCACGCCGAGGTTCGCGACCTTCGCGCCGATCAGGCAGCCGAGCGCGAGCGCGACGCGCCATTTGTAGGTGGCCAGGTACGGCAGCAGCGACCGGATGGTCTGCCAGTCGTTGCGAGGCCCGGTCTGAGCCGGCGCGGGCTCGCCGGAAGCGGAATATCGGCGCATGGGGGAAGGATCGGCGGCGGCGCGGCACGCGTTGCGATGGCGGCCGGCTCGCCCGCTTTCTCGTACAATTTGCGAACGTTGTATTGTCGCAGAAGCCGCTACGCGCCGCTGCCGGCGGCCTCGCCGGCTGGCCTGCGCGCGGCGGCGCATTTATTACAGGATGAAAGCCCCCGCCATGACCGATTCGACCCTCGAACTTCCGCAAAAGCAGCCCGCGCTGCGCGTCGTCCCGCAACCGCACGACGCAAACGTCCACGGCGACGTGTTCGGCGGCTGGATCATGTCGCAGGTCGACATCGCCGGCTCGATCCCCGCGAGCCAGCGCGCGAACGGCCGCGTCGCGACGGTCGCGGTCAATTCGTTCGTGTTCAAGCAGCCGGTGTTCGTCGGCGATTTGCTGAGCTTCTACGCCACCATCATGCGCACCGGCAACACGTCGGTGACGGTCGACGTCGAGGTGTACGCGCAGCGCATGCGCCTGATGGGCGAAATCGTGAAGGTCACCGAAGCAACGCTCACCTACGTCGCGACCGGCCCCGACCGCAAGCCGCGGCCACTGCCGCCGCTCTGATCGGCGCGCGCCGCGCTGCGGTGCCGCACGCGGCCCGTCAGTGCGTGGCCGTCAGCCCGAACTCCCGCATCGCGGGCAGGAAGTCGTGATTGAGCTTCGGCTTGCGCGACAGCTTCATCAGCACGTAGCGCTGGAACGGCGCGAGCCGCTGCCACTGCGCAAGCGCGGGCGCCGGCAGCCCGGCCAGCGCGCTCTGCTGCACGAGCGCGTCCGGCACCGAATCGGTCGCTCGCCAGCTCGGCTGCTCGTCGGGCTGGAACCACGATGGTTCGAGGTCGGCGTGCGTGCGCAGCATTTCGAACAGCGCGTGATCGAAATTGGGCTCGATCGCGGTGTCGTCGTCGGCCGGGAAGCGTGCGAGCAGCTTGCGGTCCTCGAGCGGCAGCAGCTGCCATTGCTCCAGTGAAATCCGCAGACCGAATCGGTCGAGATTGAAACGCACGATCATCGGGATGTACGTCAGGTTTTCCGACGAATCGTGTTCGAAATTGAATAGCAGCGGAGCGTCGCTGAGTCCCATGGTCGTTACCTGAGTGGCGGATGCCGGCGCGGCCGGCCTGCCTGAGGTATTTTAGAACCTCTGCGCGCGAGCGGCGGACACGATCGTCGCCACCCTGCCTCGAATCAACGGGAGTGCTTGTGAAACCGACTGAAACAGAAGAACCGCGCGGCGCGATCGAGCTGTCCGTGCGCCGCACGCGCGGCGGCGCCGTCGAAACCGCGCACGATTACGTCGGCCAGGAATGGCCGGTCGCGCTGGTCTTCAACGGCATCTCGCACGCGGTGATGATGTGCACGCCGCGCGACCTCGAGGCGTTCGCGGTCGGCTTCGCGATCTCGGAAGGGATCGTCGAACGCGGCAGCGACATCAAGGACATCGAGGTGATCCTCCACGCCGATGCATCGCTGCCGCACGCGGAGGTGCATCTGGAGGTCGTCCAGCAGGCTTTCGCCGCGCTGAAGGACCGTCGCCGCGCGCTCGCGGGGCGTACCGGCTGCGGCGTGTGCGGGATCGAGAGCATCGACCTGCTCGACCTCGCGCCAGAACGGGTGCCCGACACCGGCTTTCTCCCGCGCCTCGCGCCCGACGCGCTCGCCCGCGCGGCCCACGCGCTGCCGGTGCACCAGGCGCTCACGCAACTCACCGGCGGCCTGCACGCGGCCGCGTGGTGCGACGCAACAGGCGCGATCCAGATGGCGTTCGAGGATGTCGGCCGCCACAACGCGCTCGACAAGCTGATCGGCTCGCTCGTGCTGTCGCGCGCCGACGCGACCGACGGCTTCGTGTTCCTGTCGAGCCGCGCGAGCTACGAGCTCGTGCGCAAGTCGGCGCGGGTCGGAATCCCGATGGTCGCGACGATCTCCGCGCCGTCGTCGCTCGCGATCGAGATCGCGAAGGCGGCCGGCCTGCGGCTGGTCTGCTTCTGCCGCGAAACCGGCCACGTCGATTACGGCACGGCCTGATGCCGGCCGCCCGGCCGCTGCGTCAGTCGAACTGACGGAAATCCGGCTTGCGCTTCTCGAAGAACGCGGTCATCGCCTCGCGGGCTTCCGGCGCGCGCAGCATCGCGGAGAAGTGGCCGGCTTCCTCGTTCATCCGCGCGGCAACGGCCACCCCGCCCGTCTCCTTCAGCAACGCCTTCGTCACGCGCAGCGACGACGCCGGCAGCGCCGCGAGCTTCGCGGCCTGCTTCGCCGCGAATGCGTCGAGCTCAGCGGCCGGCAGCACGCGGTTGACGATGCCGATGCGGTGCGCTTCCAGCGCGTCGAACGCTTCGCCGAGCAGCAGCTTTTCAGCGGCGACCTGATGGCCGGCCAGGCGCGGCAGCAGCACGCTCGATGCGGCTTCAGGGCACAGCCCGAGCTGCGCGAACGGCAGCGAGAATGCCGCGGTGTCGGCCGCGTAGACGAGATCGCAGTGCAGCAGCATCGTCACGCCGACACCAACCGCGATGCCCGGCACCGCGGCGACGATCGGCTTGGTCGCGCCGCTGATCCGCGCGAGAAACTGGAATACCGACGCGTTCTCGTCCTTCGGCGGCGCCTTCAGGAAATCCTCGAGATCGTTCCCCGCGCTGAAGTTGCCGTCGCTGCCGCGCAGCAGAATCACGCGGATCGCCTTGTCTTCCTGCGCGTCGGCGAGCGCATCGGCCATCGTCTGGTACATCGCCGCCGTCAGCGCGTTCTTCTTCGCCGGGCGCGCGATCGTGATCGTCATCACGCCGTCGGCGCGTTCCACTTGAATTTCGGCCACAACCGTCTCCTTTGACTTTCCTCTTCCGGAATGAAAAACGGTGCGCAAGCTCGTGGCTCGCGCACCGTGATCGCTACTGTCCCGCTCCGCTTACAGGCGTTCGATGATGCCCGCCGCACCCATGCCGGTGCCGACGCACATCGTGACCATCCCGTACTTCAGGTTGCGGCGGCGCAGGCCGTGCACGACGGTCGCCGCGCGGATCGCGCCGGTCGCGCCGAGCGGGTGGCCGAGCGCGATCGCGCCGCCGACCGGGTTGACCTTCGACGGGTCGAGGCCGAGATCGCGGATCACCGCCAGCGACTGCGCGGCGAATGCCTCGTTCAGCTCGATCCAGTCGAGATCGTCCTGCTTCAGGCCCGCGGCCTTCAGCGCGGCCGGGATCGCTTCCTTCGGGCCGATGCCCATGATTTCCGGCGGCACGCCACGCACCGCGAAGCTCACGAAGCGCGCGAGCGGCGTCAGGTTGAATTCCTTGAGCACCTTCTCCGACACGACCAGCAGCGCGCCCGCGCCGTCCGACGTCTGCGAGCTGTTGCCGGCCGTGACCGAGCCCTTGTTCGCGAACACCGTGCGCAGCTTCGCGAGGCCTTCGAGCGACGTGTCCGCGCGCGGACCTTCGTCGAGCGCGATCTCGCGCGTCTTCACGTCGACTTCGCCCGTCGCGAGGTTCGGGAAACGCTCGGTGATCGTGTATGCGGAGATTTCGTCGCCGAATTCGCCGGCCTGCTGCGCGGCGAGCGCCTTGCGGTGCGACTCGACCGAGAATGCGTCCTGGTCTTCGCGGCTCACCTTCCACTGCTCGGCGACGCGCTCGGCCGTCAGGCCCATCCCGTATGCAATGCCGAAATCCTCGCTGCGATCGAAGATGTGCGGCGACATCGACGGCTTGTTGCCCATCATCGGCACCATGCTCATCGATTCGCAGCCGCCCGCGAGCAGCGCGTCCGATTCGCCGACGCGGATGCGGTCCGCCGCCATCGCCAGCGCCGTGATGCCCGACGCGCAGAAGCGGTTGACCGTCACGCCGCCGACCGTCTGCGGCAGGCCCGCGAGCAGCGCGCCCATGCGGGCGACGTTCAGGCCCTGCTCGGCTTCCGGAATCGCGCAGCCGATGATCGCGTCCTCGATCACCTTCGTGTCGAGGCCGGGCACCTGCGCGACCGCCGACCTGATCGCGTGAACCAGCAGCTCGTCGGGGCGCGTGTTCTTGAAGACACCGCGCGGGGCCTTGCCGATCGGGGTGCGGCTGGCGGCGACGATGTATGCGTCTTGCAGTTGTTTGCTCATTTGAAGCTCCTTATCCGCTCGCTCAGTTACGCACCGGCTTGCCGGTCTGCAACATGCCCATGATCCGTTCCTGCGTCTTCTGCGTGCCGAGCAGCTCGACGAACGCGCGGCGCTCGAGCGCGAGCAGCCACTGCTCGTCGACGAGGCTGCCGGCTTCGACGTCGCCGCCGCACACGGCTTCGGCGATGCGGCTCGCGATCAGGTAGTCGTGGTCGCTGATGAAGCGGCCGTCACGCATGTTGACGAGCGACGCCTTGATCGTCGCGATCGCCGAGCGGCCCGCGACCGGCACGTCCTTCGCACGCAGCGGCGCACGGTAGCCGACGGCCGCCAGCGCGCGTGCTTCCTTCTTCGCGGTGTCGAGCAGCTCGAACACGTTGAAGATGATCGTGTCGGACGGCTTCAGGTAGCCCATCGCGCGTGCATCGTGCGCCGACGACGATACCTTCGCCATCGCCGCGTTCTCGAACGACTTCGTGACGAACTTCAGGATGTCGGTGGTCGCGTTCGCGGCCGTTGCCGCATCCGCCGCGCGCAGCGCCGCTTCCTTCAGGCCGCCGCCCGCCGGCACGAGGCCGACGCCGACTTCGACGAGACCGATGTAGCTCTCGACGTGCACGACACGCTTCGCGCTGTGCAGCATCAGCTCGCACCCGCCGCCGAGCGCGATGCCCGACACGGCCGCGACGACCGGCACGTTCGCGTACTTCACGCGCAGCATGCCTTCCTGGAACTTCTTCACGAACGGCTCGATGCCCTTCGCGCCGCCCATCATGAACGCGGGCATCGCCTCTTCGAGGTTCGCACCGGCCGAGAACGGGCCGCCCGGCGTGCCGAGCTTCAGCGACGTCGGCTGCCAGATCACCACGCCCTTGTAGTCCTTCTCCGCGAGTTCGATCGCCTGCACGAGGCCGTCGATCACGCTCGGTCCGATCGTGTTCATCTTCGACTTGAACGACACGATCACGACGTCGTCCTCGCCTGCGCGATCGTCGACCCACGCACGCACCGCGTCGGTTTCGAACAGCGTCTTGCCGTACGTCTTCGGGTCGGCGCCGGCTTCGCCGACGAGCGGCGCGCGGAACACCTGCTTGCCGTAGACCGCGAGGTCCGAACGCGGCACGAAACGCTGCGCAGCCGGCGCCCACGAGCCTTCGGCCGTGTGCACGCCGCCCTTCTCCGCAACCGCGCCTTCGAGCACCCACGACGGCAGCGGCACGTTCGCGAGCGCCTTGCCGGCCGCGATGTCTTCCTGCACCCACTCGGCGACCTGCTTCCAGCCGGCAGCCTGCCAGCCTTCGAACGGGCCTTCGTTCCAGCCGAAGCCCCAGCGGATCGCGAGGTCGACGTCACGCGCGTTGTCGGCGATCGACTCGAGATGCACGCCGATGTAATGGAACACGTCACGGAAGATCGACCACAGGAACTGCGCATGCGGATGGTCCGTCTCGCGCAGCAGCTTCAGGCGTTCCGCCGGCGGGCGCTTCAGGATGCGGCCGACGGTTTCATCCGCCTTCGCGCCCGAATCGACGTACGTGCCCGTCTTCGCGTCGAGCACCTTGATCGCCTTGCCTTCCTTCTTGTAGAAGCCGCCGCCCGTCTTCTGGCCGAGCGCGCCCTGCTTCACCAGTTCGGCGAGCACGGCAGGCGTCTGGTAGACCGGGAAGAACGGATCGTCGGCGAGGTTGTCCTGCATCGTCTTGATCACGTGCGCCATCGTGTCGAGGCCGACCACGTCCGCGGTGCGGAACGTCGCCGACTTCGCGCGGCCGAGGCGGCTGCCCGTCAGGTCGTCGACTTCGTCGAAGCGCAGGCCGAACTTCGCGGCCTCGGTGATCACCGCGAGGATCGAGAAGATGCCGACGCGGTTCGCGATGAAGTTCGGCGTGTCCTTCGCGCGCACGACGCCCTTGCCGACGATGCTCGTCAGGAAGGTCTCGAGCTGGTCGAGGATCTCCGGACGCGTGTGCGCGGTCGGGATCAGCTCAACGAGGTGCATGTAGCGCGGCGGGTTGAAGAAGTGCACGCCGCAGAAGCGCGACTTCAGCTCGTCCGAGAAACCTTCGGACAGCTTCGTGATCGACAGTCCCGACGTGTTGGTCGCGAAGATCGCGTTCGGTGCGATGTGCGGCGCGACCTTCTTGTACAGGTCGTGCTTCCAGTCCATCCGCTCGGCGATCGCCTCGATCACGACGTCGCACTCGGCGAGCTTCGCGATGTCGTCTTCGTAGTTCGCGGCTTCGAGGTATTTCGCGTCGTCCTTCACGCCGAACGGCGCGGGCGACAGCTTCTTCAGATTCTCGATCGCCTTCAGCGCGATCGCGTTTTTCGGGCCTTCCTTGGCCGGCAGGTCGAACAGCAGCACCGGCACGCGCGCGTTGACGAGGTGCGCGGCGATCTGCGCGCCCATCACGCCGGCGCCCAGCACGGCGACCTTGCGAATCAGGAAATTGCTCACGGGATGTCTCCGGATAATGTCGTGCAGCGCGGGTTGTGAGGGCTGCACGGCGAAGTGAGTACCAGGAACCGTTGCGTTCGGGCGGCGCGCGGCGCGCACCGCCCGGACTCGCGTCAGAACAGCGATTCGTCGACTTCCATCAGCGTCTTCGAGCCGGCGCGCGCGGCGCGGATCGTCGCCGCCGTCTCGGGCAGCAGGCGTGCGAAATAGAAGCGTGCGGTCGCGAGCTTCGACTTGTAGAACGGATCGCCCGACGCTTCCTTGTCGAGTGCGAGACGCGCCATGCGCGCCCAGAAGTACGAGAACACGAGATGGCCGACGGTGCGCAGGTACGGCACGGCGGCAGCGCCGACTTCGTCCGGGTTCTGCATCGCCTTCATGCCGATTTCCATCGTCAGCTTCTGCACCTTGTCGCCGATGTCGGCGAGCGGGTTGATGAACTCGGCCATCTCCGGCTTCACGCCTTCGGCTTCCGCGAATTCGGTGACGAGCTTGCCGAACTTCTTCAGCTTCGCGCCCATGTCGCCGAGCACCTTGCGGCCCAGCAGGTCGAGCGACTGGATCGAGTTCGTGCCTTCGTAGATCATGTTGATCCGCGCGTCGCGCACGTACTGCTCCATGCCCCACTCGGAGATGAAGCCGTGGCCGCCGTAGATCTGCATTGCGTGGTTGGTCGACTCGAACGCGTTGTCGGTCAGGAACGCCTTGATGATCGGCGTGAGCAGCGCGACGAGGTCGGCCGCTTCCTTGCGCACCGCTTCGTCACCGTGCGACAGCTCCTTGTCGATCTGCAGCGCGGACCAGTACGTGAATGCGCGCGCGCCTTCCGCGTAGGCCTTCTGCGTGAGCAGCATGCGGCGCACGTCCGGGTGCACGATGATCGGGTCGGCCGGCTTGTCCGGTGCCTTCGGGCCCGTCAGCGAGCGCATCTGCAGGCGCTCCTTCGCGTACGTCAGCGAGTTCTGGTACGCGACTTCCGTGAGGCCCAGGCCCTGCATGCCGACGCCCAGGCGCGCGGCGTTCA
Source organism: Burkholderia sp. BCC1638 (assembly GCF_902833195.1). Lineage (NCBI taxonomy): Bacteria > Pseudomonadati > Pseudomonadota > Betaproteobacteria > Burkholderiales > Burkholderiaceae > Burkholderia > Burkholderia sp. BCC1638. The sequence continues at coordinate 55,240 of NZ_CADFEC010000010.1, read as the reverse complement.
TCATCACGAACATTGCGTTGAGGCCCTTGTTCGGCTCGCCGACCATCCAGCCCTTCGCGTTGTCGAGGTTCATCACGCACGTCGAATTGCCGTGGATGCCCATCTTGTGTTCGATCGAGCCGCACTTGATGCCGTTGCGCTCGCCCGGCTCGCCCGCGGCGTCCGGAACGAACTTCGGCACGATGAACAGCGAGATCCCCTTCGTGCCTTGCGGCGCGTCCGGCAGGCGCGCGAGCACGAGGTGGACGATGTTCTTCGACATGTCGTGCTCGCCGCTCGAGATGAAGATCTTCGTGCCGCTGATCGAGTACGAGCCGTCGCCGTTCGGTTCGGCCTTGGTGCGCAGGATGCCGAGGTCGGTGCCGCAGTGCGGCTCGGTCAGGCACATCGTGCCCGTCCATTCGCCCGACACGAGCTTCGGCAGATACTGCTTCTGGAGTTCCGGCGCGCCGTGCGCGTGCAGGCATTCGTAGGCGCCGTGCGACAGGCCCGGATACATCGTCCATGCCTGGTTCGCCGAATTAAGCATTTCGTAGAGCGCGTTGTTCACGAACGCGGGCAGGCCCTGGCCGCCGTAGTCCGGATCGCAGCCGAGCGCCGGCCAGCCTGCCTCGACGTACTGCCGATACGCTTCCTTGAAGCCGGTCGGGGTCTTCACGACGCCGTCGCCTTCATACGTGCAGCCTTCACGGTCGCCGACCTGGTTCAGCGGGAACAGTACCTCGGAGCAGAACTTGCCCGCCTCCTCGAGGACCTGGTTGATCGTGTCGGCGTCGAGGTCCGCGTGCCGCGGCATTTGCTTGACCTCGGCTTCGACGTTCAGAAGCTCGTGCAACACGAATTGCATGTCGCGCAGCGGCGCGGCGTACTGTCCCATGACTCTCTCCAAAGGTGGGCAAAACGGCTCGAGCTCCCGGCGGGCGGATCACGCGCCGCTAACGGCTCTCGCTCTGATACGAAACGATCGTCTTTTCCAGCGCGGCCCACGTGAGGCGCACGGCATCCGGCGAATGCAGGAATCGTGCGTCGTGATGCAGGCCGAGCGTGAAGCTGTACAACTCGAAGAGCATCAGGTCCGGATCCGTATCCGCACGCAGATGGCCTTCTTCCTTCGCCTGCGAAATGGCACGCAGCATCGCAGCACGCCAGGCCGTCACGCTCGCGATCAACTGCTCGCGCACGGGGCTGTCAGGCCGGTCGTCGTACTCGACGGCGCCGCTGATGTAGATGCATCCGGTCGTCACCTCCTGGATGCGCTTCTCCGTCCAGCGGGCCAGCATCGCCCGAAGGCGCGGCAAGCCTCGCGGCTCGCGCAGGCTCGGAAAGAACACCTCGTTTTCGAAACGATGGTGATACTCGCGAACGACCTCGACCTGCAGGTCTTCGCGCGATCCGAAGTGCGCGAACACACCACTCTTGCTCATCTGCATGCGCTCGGCCAGCAGGCCGATCGTCAGCCCCTCCAGCCCGTCACGGCTGGCGAGGTCCAAAGCAGCTTCGAGTATCGCGGCACGCGTCTGTTCGCCTTTTCGCATAGCTATTTCTGTAACCGTTCGGGGGTTCAAATAAAATCGAACGGCCGTACTATTATTGAGTGCGGCCGCTCGCGAAACAAGGAAATTATTAGAAACCGGTGTCTAACCGAGCCGCTATTTTGCGCGATTCCGGCGGGACCGGAGCGGCTTTTCCGCACGAACGTGCGGACAGATTTTTGAAGCGGATGCTTAGTCCGTGTCAGTCGTAACCACCGACCGTCAGCGCCTTCATCACGATGCGGTACGTGTTGTATGCGAGCCAGTTCAGCATGCGCTCGATGCGCGGCCGCGCGGCATACCGGGCAGCGTCGATTTCACGGCCTTCGGTGAAGGCGGCCGCGATCGCGTCGCGCAGTTCGTTGGTGACCGCATCGTAGCGCACCAGCACGACATTCGCCTCATTGTTCAGCATCAGGCTCAGCGCGTCGAGGTTCGACGAGCCGACGGTCGCCCAGTTGTCGTCGATCACCGCGACCTTGCCGTGCAGGATCGTCTTGTCGTATTCCGCCACGCGCACGCCCGCGCGCAGCAGCGCGTGATACAGGAACGGCACGGCCGTATCGAGCGCCGTGAACTCGTTGCGGCCGATCAGGATCCGCACGTCGACGCCGCGGCGAGCGGCGCCCGTCAGCGCGCGGCGCAGCTTGCGGCCCGGCATGAAATACGGATTCGCGAGCAGGATCCGCTGGCGCGCCTGGCCGATCGCGGCGAGATACGCCTTCTCGATCGCGCGGCGGTTCACGACGTTGTCGCGCGCGACGAACGCGACGCTCGGCTCCGTCACGACCCGCAGCGCACCGGCCTTTATCCACCGGTGGCTGCGCATCCAGCGCCGGAACATGTCCGGGAACGCCTCGCCGCCGTGCAGCCCGGCCGCGTACTGCGCGTACGGCTTGTGGCCGAACTGGATGCGGTGCCACTGCAGCTCGAACGCGGCGCGCACGTCCGACACCGCCGGCCCGGCCATCTCGACCGCGAAATCCCAGCGCGGGAACGGCAGCGTCGCGCTGCCCTGCGCGTAGTCGTCGACGATGTTGATGCCGCCGCAGAACGCGACCGCATGATCGATCACCGCGAGCTTGCGGTGCGTGCGCGAGAAGCCGAAGCGGCCGAACAGGTAGCGGTTGTAGATGCAGTGCTCGACACCGGCCTCGGCCCACGTATCGAACAGCGGCAGGCGCGCGGTTCCGACGCCGTCGGTGATCACGCGCACGCGCACGCCGCGCTGCGCCGCGCGAATCAGCGCATCCGACACCGGGCGGCCGGCCGCGTCGTCGCAGAAGATGTAGGTTTCGAGCATCACCTGCTCGCGTGCTGCATCGATCCGTTCGATCAGCGCGTGGAAGAATTCGCTGCCGGTCTCGCAGAGCCGCACCGTGTTGCCGGCCGTGAACGCGAGCCGCGACGCGGAGCCGCGCTCCTGCAGGAACATCTGCCGCAATTGCGCGAAGCGCTTGCGGGTTTCCGCATTCATGCGGACGAGCCGTGCGACGCCCGCGCGAGCGACACGCGCACGGGCAATTGCAGGATCGCCTCGGCGTTCGACGGCGAGAAGCAGCGCGCGGCCGCTTCGCGGTACGGCAACCACGCGTGGTCGACATGCTCGCGCGGCGACAACGTCACGTCGACGCGGCGCGGCACACACAGGCCGAACCAGTGCTCGACGTTGCGCGTGACGCCCGGCGCATAGCGATGCAGGTATTGCGGATAGATGTTGTATTCGATCCGGTGGTGCCAGTCGATCAGCGCGGTGGCCGGCACGTCGTGCGACCCGACCGAGATGCCGGTTTCCTCGGCGACTTCGCGCGCGGCCGTGAGCGCGAGCGGCTCGTCGAGCGCGTCCTTCGATCCGGTCACCGATTGCCAGAAATCGGGCTGGTCGGCACGCTTGATCACCAGCACGTCGAGTTCGGGCGTATAGATCACGACGAGAACGGATTCGGGGATTTTCGGCGGCTTCGTCATCTTTGTTTCATGCGGCACAGGGCCGGGCGCCGGGCCTGTGCCGGAACGTGCGGCAAGTGCTGCGACTGTACCGCAAAAAACGAAAAAGGCGCACCACGGCGCCTTTTTCGCTGGATGTCGTGCACGCGTTGCCGCGCACACGACCTGTGGCACGCGTCACGCCTTCGGCTGTTCCGGCTGACGCAGACGGATGTGCAGCTCGCGCAGTTGACGCTCGTCGACCGGGCTCGGCGCCTGCGTGAGCAGATCCTGCGCACGCTGCGTCTTCGGGAACGCGATCACGTCGCGGATCGAGTCGGCGCCGGCCATCATCGTGACGATGCGGTCGAGGCCGAATGCGATACCACCATGCGGCGGCGCGCCATACTGCAGCGCGTCCAGCAGGAAGCCGAACTTCAGTTGCGCTTCTTCCGCGCCGATCTTCAGCGCGCGGAACACCTTGCTCTGCACTTCCTCACGGTGGATACGCACCGAGCCGCCACCGATTTCCCAGCCGTTCAGCACCATGTCGTACGCCTTCGCGAGACAACGGCCCGGATCGGTCTCGAGGTACTCGAGGTGCTCGTCCTTCGGGCTGGTGAACGGGTGGTGCGCGGCGACGTAGCGCGCATCTTCGTCGTCGTATTCGAACATCGGGAAGTCGACGACCCACAGCGGCTTCCAGCCGGCCTGGACGAGGCCGTTCGCCTTGCCGAATTCCGAATGACCGATCTTCAGGCGCAGTGCGCCGAGGCTGTCGTTGACGACCTTCGCGCGGTCGGCCGCGAAGAAGATGATGTCGCCGTCTTCAGCGCCGGTGCGCTCGAGGATCGCCGCGATCGACGCGTCATGCAGGTTCTTGACGATCGGGCTTTGCAGGCCGTCGCGGCCCTTCGCCTTCTCGTTGACCTTGATCCATGCGAGGCCCTTCGCGCCGTAGATGCGCACGAATTCCGTGTAACCGTCGATGTCGCCGCGCGACAGCTCGCCACCCTTCGGCACGCGCAGCGCCGCGACACGGCCGTCCTTCGCGTTGGCCGGCGTGCTGAACACCTTGAAGTCGACATCCTTCATCGCGTCGGTCAGCTCGGTGAATTCGAGCTGCACGCGCAGGTCCGGCTTGTCCGAACCGAAACGCGCCATCGCTTCCGAGTACGGCATCACCGGGAATTTCGCGTCGAGTTCGACGTCGATCGTCGTCTTGAAGATGTGACGGATCATGTCTTCGAACAGGTCGCGGATTTCCTGCTCGCCGAGGAACGACGTCTCGCAGTCGATCTGCGTGAATTCCGGCTGACGATCGGCACGGAGGTCCTCGTCGCGGAAGCACTTGGTGATCTGGTAGTAACGGTCGAAGTTCGCGACCATCAGCAACTGCTTGAACAGCTGCGGCGACTGCGGCAGCGCGAAGAACTGGCCCGCGTTCACGCGCGACGGCACGAGGTAGTCGCGGGCACCTTCCGGCGTGCTCTTCGTCAGCATCGGCGTTTCGATGTCGATGAAGCCCTGCTCGTCGAGGTACTTGCGTGCTTCGATCGCGACGCGGTAGCGCAGGCGCAGGTTGTGCTGCATCTGCGGACGGCGCAGGTCGAGCACGCGGTGCGTGAGACGCGTCGTTTCCGACAGGTTGTCGTCGTCGAGCTGGAACGGCGGCGTGACCGACGCGTTCAGCACGTTCAGTTCGTGACACAGCACTTCGATCTTACCGCTCTTCAGGCCGGCGTTGACCGTGCCGTCCGGACGGTTGCGTACGAGGCCCTTGATCTGCACGCAGAACTCGTTGCGCACGCCTTCGGCGGTCGCGAACATTTCCGCGCGATCCGGGTCGCACACCACCTGCACGAGGCCTTCACGATCGCGCAGGTCGATGAAGATCACACCGCCGTGATCGCGGCGGCGCTGCACCCAGCCGCACAGCGACACGGTTTGGCCCAGCAGGTGTTCGGTCACGAGACCGCAGTATTCAGTACGCATCGACATGATGTTTGCTTTCGTTCGGTTTGATCAACGGGTGCCGCAACGCGCGGCCCGGGCGATGATTCTTTACTTACAGCGGCGGCTCGACGGGACGACGGGCGGGCGCCGGAGCCGGCGCCGAAGGCGCCACGACGCCCATCGAGACGATGTACTTGAGCGCGGCATCGACCGACATGTCGAGTTCGATGACTTCGCTCTTCGGCAGCATCAGGAAGAAGCCCGACGTCGGGTTCGGCGTCGTGGGCACGTACACGCTCACGTACTCTTCCGTCAGATGGTTGACCACGTCGCCACCGGGCGTGCCCGTCAGAAACGCGATCGTATACGAGCCGCGCCGCGGGTATTCGATCAGCAGCGCCTTGCGGAACGCGTTGCCGCTGCTCGACAGCAGCGTGTCCGACACCTGCTTGACGCTCGTGTAGATCGGCCCGACGACCGGGATGTGACGCACGACCGCGTTCCACCACGTGACGAGCTTCTGGCCGATGAAGTTCTGCGTGGCCAGCCCGACGACGAAGATGAACGCGAGCGTCAGCACCGCGCCGATCCCCGGCAGGTGGAAGCCGAGCATGCGCTCCGGCTGCCACGATTCGGGCAACAGCAACAGCGTCTGGTCCATCGTGCCGATGATGAGGCCGAGCACCCACAGCGTGATCGCGAGCGGGACGAGGACCAGCAGGCCGGTCAGAAACACCGTTTTCAGGGTCGTCTTTTTCATCATCTGCCGTCAATGAACCGCGCCGGAAGCGCGGGTTGGTCGCGGCCCGGCCGGGCCGCGACGGTCAACTGCCGGCGGCGGGCGCCGCAGCCGGGGCCGGCGCGGCGCTCGTCGTCGTACTTTCGGAGCTCGCGGCAGCGGGCGCGGCTGCCGCCGGCGCTGCGGCCGGTGCTGCCGCCGTGTCGCCGGACGCCGTCGCCGGCGCGCTGGTGCCGCCCGAGCCACCGCGGAAATCGGTGACATACCAGCCGGAGCCCTTCAGCTGGAAGCCGGCGGCGGTGACCTGCTTGCGAAAAGCATCCTTCCCGCATTCGGGGCACTGCGACAACGGCGCGTCGCTCATCTTCTGGAGCACGTCCTTCGCGAAACCGCACGCTTCGCATCGATAGGCGTAGATCGGCATGATATTTTTCCCGCAGAAACTGGAAACGGCTTGCAAAACCTTGAATTATAGCCGAAACCCCGGCGCGCTCCGGCAACGGCCGCGACGCCCTGGCTTCAGCGACGGCGCCATGTGAGCCAGCGCTCGTGCCCTTCGAACACGGCCAGCGAATCGGTCACCGGCAGATCCTCGATCAGTTCGAAGTGCGGCGCGAGCAGCGCATCGAGTTCGGCGCGCTCGATGCCGAACGGCGGCCCCTTCGGTTTCGCCGTCACGAAGAAATAGCCGGCCAGCAACGCTCCGGCCGGCAACAATTCGGCCATCCGCGCCGCATAGCCGGCGCGCAGGCTCGGCGGCAGCGCGCACAGGAACGCACGCTCGTACACCCACTGCACGTCGAACGGCGGTCGGTACGCGAAGAAATCGGCCTGCTCGACGACGTCCGCATGCGCGCCGAGCAGCGCCTTCGCGGTCGCCACCGCCTGCGCCGAGAAATCGATCGCGCGCACGGGCCAGCCGGCCTGCGCGAGCCAGCCGGCCTCCTGCGCACTGCCGCAGCCGGGAATCAGCACCGCACACGGCTCGAGGCGCTGCGCAAACGCGCGAAACCCGTCGGGCACGCCGCCGAATTCCCACGGCGTCACGCCGCGCGCGAAACGCTCGTCCCAGAACGCGGCGTTGCCGGGGTCACGCGTTGCGAAATCGGCGGCGCTCGGTGCGGACGGTCGTGTCGGTTCAGGCATCGCGCGGCTCCCTTCGTTCATGCGCCGTACGCGAGCGCGAGCAGCACGCGCGCGACGAGCGCCCCGACGCCGACGGCAAGCCCGAAGATCAGCAATGCCTGCAGCAGCCGGTTGGTACGTTTCTGCTCGACGAGGATCTGACGCATCAGGTCCTCGCTCGCCGCGCGCGGCGCGTCGTGGCGTGCCGCCATCGCATGGTGGATCAGGCGCGGCAGTTGCGGCAGCGTCTTGCTCCACTGCGGCGCCTCGACCTTGAAGCGCTCGTACCAACCGCGCAGGCCGATCTGCTCGGTCATCCAGCGCTCGAGATACGGCTTGGCCGTCTTCCACAGGTCGAGTTCAGGATCGAGCGAACGGCCGAGCCCCTCGACGTTCAGCATCGTCTTCTGCAGCAGCACGAGCTGCGGCTGGATCTCGACGTTGAAGCGGCGCGACGTCGAGAACAGGCGCATCAGCACCTGACCAAGCGAGATGTCCTTCAGCGCGCGGTCGAAATACGGCTCGCACACCGCGCGAATCGCGCTTTCCAGCTCCTCGACACGCGTCTCGGGCGGCACCCAGCCCGATTCGAGGTGCAGCGTCGCGACGCGGTGGTAATCGCGCTTGAAGAACGCGAGGAAGTTCTGCGCGAGGTAGTTCTTGTCGAAATCCGACAACGCGCCGACGATCCCGAAATCGAGCGCGATATAGCGGCCGAACGTGTTCGGATCGAGGCTCACCTGGATGTTGCCCGGATGCATGTCCGCGTGAAAGAAACCGTCGCGGAACACCTGCGTGAAGAAGATCTCGACGCCTTCGCGCGCGAGCTTCTTGATGTCGACGCCGGCCGAGCGCAGCGTCTCGACCTGGCTGATCGGCACGCCGGTCATGCGCTCCATCACGAGCACCTGCGACGTCGAGAAATCCCAGAACATCTCGGGCACGAGCAGCAGATCGAGGCCCGCGAAGTTGCGGCGCAGCTGGCTGCCGTTCGCCGCCTCGCGCATCAGGTCCAGCTCGTCGTGCAGGTACTTGTCGAATTCGGCGACGACTTCACGCGGCTTCAGGCGCCGGCCGTCGGCCCACATGCGCTCCGTCCACGTCGCGATGTCGCGCATCAGCGCGAGGTCCGAATCGATCACCGGCAGCATGTTCGGGCGCAGCACCTTGACCGCGACGGCCTTGCCCGCGTGCGGGCCCTGCTTCAGCTTCGCGAAATGCACCTGCGCGATCGACGCGCTCGCGATCGGCTCGCGCTCGAATTCGTCGAACAGCTCGTCGACCGGCGCGCCGAGCGACTTCTCGATGATCGCGATCGCGACCGCCGAATCGAACGGCGGCACCTGGTCCTGCAGCTTCGCGAGTTCGTTCGCGAAATCGACCGACAGCAGGTCGCGGCGGGTCGACAGCACCTGGCCGAACTTCACGAAGATCGGGCCGAGGCTTTCGAGCGCGTGACGCAACCGCACGGCGGGCGGATCGGAATAGCGGCGGCCGATCGTCGTGATCCGCAACAGCAGTTTCACGCGCCGGTCGTCGATCCGGGACAGCATCACTTCGTCGAGGCCAAAGCGGATGACGGTGTAGACAATCTTGATGAAACGGAAAATGCGCATGCCCTGCGGCCCTCAGTGCGCGCCGCGCGGGCTGGAGCCCGTGCGCGCGCCGATTTTTTGTTCGAGTCGCTCGACCCGTTTCTCGACCCGCGCGAGCGCATCGCGCGCGCGCGCCAGTTCGGCGTCGAAGCCGCCGAGCACCGTGCGCCGGACGACTTGCGGGTTTTCGTCGAGCCAGTATTCGGCGACGGAATCGAGCACGTTGCGGCCGGTGCGGCGCGCGCGCGCGCCGGCGTCGCGCACGACCGTCGCGATCCGGTGCGCCGCCGCGTCGCCGACCAGCTTCGCGAGATCTTCCTCAGGTTCCCAGCGCAGGTGCTCGGCCAGCTTCGCGATCTGCGTCGCGAACTCCGCGTCGCCCTCGATCTTCACGTGCTTCATCACGGCCGCCTGGCCGCCCTGCAGGAATGCGGCGACGGTGTCGCCCGCGAGCGCGATCGACACGTCGACGTGTTGCGCATCGTGCGCTTCCACGGCGGACAGATAGCCGTCGGGCTGCACGAGCAGCGTGAGCGTGACGGGCGGCACGTCGAGCCGGGCGGTCTTGCCCGAGTAGGGGATCAGGCGGTCGCGCGCCCACGATTCGCGCGCGAGCAGGTGATTGACAGCAGCAGCAAAAGGCTTGGCGGCAAAGGTCATCGGGCTGGGAAAGAAAAAACCCGCGCGGGCCGGGCGCCCACGCGGGTTTCTATTGTAACGTCGGATCGTCGGCAGACCGCGGCCAACCGCACACCCGGGCGGCAAGCGGTCGCAGTGCGGCGGCCGTCGCCCGGGCAGCCGGCAAGCCGGCCGCCGGTCACGTTCAGTGCGTGTTGAGCTGCTGGATACCCGCGAGCAGCCAGCCCTGACTGCCCGACTTCGACAGGTTCCACACCTCGTCGAACGGTGCCGCCGACGCATTCGCCGATTCGCGGATCAGCCCGTGGAAGCGCACGCTCGCCGACTGCTCGATGCCGCGATCCTCGATCGCGACCAGTTCCGCGTCGAGCTGCACGACATCGGTCTGGTTCGCCTCGTTGCCGCGCGAGTCGAGGTCGATCTTGATCTCGGCGAACATTTCCGGCGTCGTGAACTCGCGAATGTCGGCCAGGTTGCCCTGGTCCCAGGCTGCCTGCAGGCGCACGAAGTAGACCTTCGCGCTGCGCAGGAACGCTTCGGTGTCGAAGCCGGCCGGCACCTGCAGCGGCGCGGCCGCCATCGCGCCCGCCGCGCCCGCGGCGGCTGCGCCGCCGCCGAACACGCCTTGCGCTTCGTTCGCATAGCTGCTGCCGCTGCCGGCATAGTTGTTACCGGTGCCGCCTTGCTGGAACGACGGGCTCTGCGAGTAGCCGCCCGACGACGATGCCGAACCGCCCACCGAGTACGCCGGTTCGTGCGAACGGCGACGGTTCATGAACTTGCGGATCAGCCAGATGCCGACCATCGCGAGCAGGGCGATCACGATGACGTTCGCCATCATGCTCGCGAACGCGCCGCCCAGGCCGAAGTGCGACAGCAGCGCCGCGATGCCGAGGCCGGCCGCGAGACCGGCGATCGGCCCGAGCCAGCGCGAGCGGTTCGGCTGCGCGGCCGGAGCCGGTGCGGCCGGATTCGCGCGCTGCGCCTGCGCCGGCGCGGCCTGCTGCATCGGCTGCTGCGCGGGCGGTGTGGCCTGGCGCTGCGTGACGGTGGAGCTTTGACGGCCGATGCTGCGCCCGCCGCCCATGCGCTTGGCTTCAGCGTCGAGCGATGCGAACGTGCCGGCCGTGAGCAGGCCAACCATCAGCAGCGTGCCGACCCGTCGAGCCCACGGCTTCGACGGCTTGCTACGGTTGAACAACGAACGCGATTCGGACATCAGCTTCTCCAGATGTAAGGCGAATGTATGGAAAGAACCCCTTAGTACTTGGTTCCTAGGTGTAACGCTACCACGCCACCTGACAAATTGTAATATTTGACGGCATCGAGGCCCGCTTGTTCCATCATCGTCTTCAGCGTGTCCTGATCGGGGTGCATCCGGATAGATTCAGCAAGATACTTGTAACTTTCAGCATCTTTCGCGAACTTGTCGCCAAGCCACGGTAATACTTTGAAAGAATACAGATCGTACGCTTTTTTCAGCGGATCCCAGACTTTCGAGAATTCCAGCACCATCACGCGGCCGCCGGGCTTCGCCACGCGGCGCATCTCGGCCAGCGCGGCGTCCTTGTGCGTCATGTTGCGCAGCCCGAATGCGACCGTGACGACATCGAAGTAGTTGTCGGGAAAGGGAATTTTCTCGGCGTCGCACAACAGCGACGGCGTCACGATGCCCTTGTCGAGCAATCGGTCGCGACCGACGCGCAGCATCGATTCGTTGATGTCGGTGTGCCAGACCTCGCCCGTCGGGCCCGCCGCCTTCGCGAACGCCTTGGTCAGGTCGCCCGTGCCGGCCGCGATGTCGAGCACCTTGAAGCCGGGGCGCACGTTCGCCTGGGCGATCGTGAACGCCTTCCACGCGCGGTGCATGCCGGCCGACATCAGGTCGTTCATCAGATCGTAGTTGCTCGCGACCGAATGGAACACGCCCGCCACTTTCTTCGCTTTTTCGGTTTCCTCGACGCTTTCGAAGCCGAAGTGGGTTTTGCTCATCGCGTTGATCCTCAGTAAATGGCAAGACGGCGCCGAGCGGGCGCCGTCGATTTCAGTGGCAGTGACCGTGCGGCGCGGGAGCCGCCTGCATCGGCGCGTCGCGCTCGACGCCCGCCGCCTTCAGTTTGTCGAAATAGTCGCGCCACAGCGCGTCCTGCTGCGTCGCCAGTTCGTACAGCAGATCCCACGAGTAGATGCCGGTCGAATGGCCGTCCGAGAACGTCGGCTGCAGCGCGTAGTTGCCCACGCCCTCGAGCGCGGTGATCGTCACCTCGCGCTTGCCGGTCTGCAGCGTCTCCTGGCCCGGCCCGTGGCCGCGCACCTCGGCCGACGGCGAATAAACGCGCATCAGCTCGAACGGAATCCGGTAGCTCTCGCCATTCGGGTACTGCAATTCGAGCACGCGCGACACCGCGTGCACGACGACGCCGGACGGAATCGGCGTCGTGGAAGTCAAACCGCTCATGGCTGCCTCGAATCGGTCATGCGTTGAATTTCCTCGCGCACCGCATTGTGCAGCAGCGAGGCCTGCGCCGCGCGCGTGCGCAGCAGTGCCTCGGACACGCTGCGCTGGCGCGGCGCCCAGACGGGCTGCGGGAAATGGGCGTCGTTGGAGAAGCGCGGGATCACGTGCCAGTGCACGTGCGGCACCATGTTGCCGAGGCTCGCGAGATTCACCTTGTTCGGCTGCATCACGCGGCGCACGGCCCGCTCCACCGCGTACACCACGCGCATCAGATGTGCCCGCTCGGGCTCGCCGAGATCGGAAAACTCGGCCACGTGCGTGCCCCAGATCACCCGGCAGAAGCCCGGGTAGTCGTGCTCGCCCGTCGCAAGCACGACGCGCAGCGCATCGTCCTGCCAGAGCACCTCGCCGCCGTCTTCACGGCAAAACACGCATTCCATCGTCGCTCCCATGTAGACGGGCGCCGGCGCTTCAGCGCAGGCGCCCGCTCTCATCCCTCGCCCGGCCGGGCGGCCGTCATGCCCGCATTAGACCAGCACGCGCTCGATCCCGCCATTGTTCGCGTGTGCGACATAATCGGCCATCCAGTTCTCGCCGAGCACCTGGCGCGCGATCTCGACCACGATGTAGTCGGCCTCGAGGTTCGCGTCCTCGTTGTAGCGCGACAGGCCCTGCAAGCACGACGGGCAGCTCGTCAGGATCTTCACGTCCGGGCCGTTCGCGGCCGGCGCCGGCGTGTCGCCGGCCACGACCGGGATGCTGCGCAGCTTCGCGGCGCCCTTGCGGATTTCCTCTTCCTTGCGGAAGCGAACCTGCGTCGAGATGTCCGGACGCGTCACCGCGAGCGTGCCCGATTCGCCGCAGCAGCGCTCGTTCTTCTCGATCTTGTAGCCGTCCTTCTCCGTACCCATCAGCTCGTTGACGAGCTTCACCGGGTCCATCGTCTTGATCGGCGTATGGCACGGGTCGTGATACATGTAGCGGGTGCCCGTCACGCCGTCGAGCTTCATCCCCTTCTCGAGCAGGAACTCGTGGATGTCGATGATCCGGCAGCCCGGGAAGATCTTGTCGAATTCGTAGCCCGCGAGCTGGTCGTAGCAGGTGCCGCACGACACGACCACCGTCTTGATGTCGAGGTAGTTCAGCGTGTTCGCGACCCGGTGGAACAGCACGCGGTTGTCGGTGACGATCTTCTCGGCCTTGTCGTACTGGCCCGAGCCGCGCTGCGGATAGCCGCAGCACAGGTAGCCCGGCGGCAGCACGGTCTGCACGCCCGCCTCCCACAGCATCGCCTGCGTCGCGAGGCCGACCTGCGAGAACAGGCGCTCGGAGCCGCAGCCCGGGAAGTAGAACACCGCTTCCGAATCGACGGTCGTCGATTTCGGGTTGCGGATGATCGGCACGATCTTGTTGTCCTCGATGTCGAGCAGCGCGCGCGCCGTCTTCTTCGGCAGGTTGCCCGGCATCTTCTTGTTGACGAAGTGGATCACCTGCTCGACCACGGGCGGCTTGCCGACCGTCGCCGGCGGGTGCTGGGTCTGCTTCGTCACGACCTTCTTCAGCATGTCGTTCGCGAAGCGCTGCACCTTGTAGCCGACGCCCATCATCACGCTGCGCGCGGCGTTGATCGTCTGCGGATTGGTCGCGTTCAGGAAGAACATGCCGGCCGCATTGCCGGCGTTGAATTTCTTCTTGCCCATCTTGCGCAACAGGTTGCGCATGTTCATCGTGACGTCGCCGAAGTCGATCTTCACCGGGCACGGCGTCGCACACTTGTGGCACACCGTGCAGTGGTCGGCCACGTCGTTGAACTCGTCCCAGTGCTTGATCGACACGCCGCGGCGCGTCTGTTCCTCGTACAGGAACGCCTCGACCAGCAGCGAGGTCGCGAGAATCTTGTTGCGCGGGCTGTACAGGAGGTTCGCGCGCGGCACGTGCGTCGCGCACACCGGCTTGCACTTGCCGCAGCGCAGGCAGTCCTTCACCGAATCGGCGATCGCGCCGATGTCGGACTGCTGCATGATCAGCGACTCGTAGCCCATCAGCCCGAAGCTCGGCGTGTATGCATTGCGCAGGTCGGCGCCGTCGAGCAGCTTGCCCTTGTTGAAGCGGCCGTTCGGATCGACGCGCTGCTTGTACGCGCGGAATTCTGCGATCTCGTCGTCGGTCAGGAACTCGAGCTTCGTGATGCCGATCCCGTGTTCGCCGGAAATCACGCCGTCGAGCGAGCGTGCGAGCGTCATGATGCGCGCGACCGCCGCGTGCGCATCCTGCAGCATCTCGTAATTGTCGGAGTTGACCGGGATGTTGGTGTGGACGTTGCCGTCGCCCGCGTGCATGTGCAGCGCGACGAATACGCGACCGCGCAGCACCTGCTTGTGGATCGCCTGCGCCTCGTCGAGGATCTGCTTGAACGCGCCGCCGTTGAAGATCGCGCGCAGCTCCGCGCGGATCTCCTGCTTCCACGAGATGCGGACCGTGCGGTCCTGCGTGACGTGGAACACGGTCGCGCCCGGCTGATCGTCCGCGCGATCGGCGAACTTCTCGGCGAGCGCCTCGTAGCCGAGCTGCACGAGATAGTGCTGTGCCTCGCGCAGCGGCTGATCGAGCCGGTCGCGCACGAATTCCCAGCGTGCACGCACGCGCTTGAGCAGCTCCAGCGCCTGCTGCACGCGATCCTCGAGCAGTTCGGCGCTCGGGATTTCGTTCGCGTCGTCGGTCTTGCCGAGCGGCAGGTTGCCGGCGCGGAAGAACGCTTCGAGCGCGTCGACCAGCTGCAGCTTGTTCTTCAGCGACAGCTCGATGTTGATCCGCTCGATGCCGTCGGTGTACTCGCCCATCCGGTTCAGCGGGATGACGACGTCCTCGTTGATCTTGAACGCGTTGGTGTGCTTCGCGATCGCGGCCGTGCGGCTGCGGTCGAGCCAGAAGCGCTTGCGCGCCTCCGCGCTGATCGCGACGAAGCCTTCGCCGCTCTTGCCGTTCGCCATCCGGATCACTTCGGACGTCGCCTGCGCGACCGCATCGGCGTCGTCGCCGACGATGTCGCCGATCAGCACCATCTTGGGGAATGCGTTGCGCTTGCTCTTGGTCGCATAGCCGACCGCGCGCAGGTAGCGCTCGTCGAGGTGCTCGAGGCCCGCGAGAATCGCGCCGCCCTGCTTCGACGTCTCGAACAGGTAATCCTTGATCTCGACGATGCTCGGGATCGCCTCGCGCGCCTGGCCGAAGAATTCGAGACAGACGGTGCGCGTGTGCGCCGGCATCTTGTGCAGCACCCAGCGCGCGGACGTGATCAGCCCGTCGCAGCCTTCCTTCTGTACGCCCGGCAGCCCGGCGAGGAACTTGTCGGTGACGTCCTTGCCGAGGCCTTCCTTGCGGAACCGGCGGCCTTCGATCTCAAGCATCTCGCTCTTCAGCAGCTTCTCGCCCGGCGCGTACGCGCCGTCGAACCACTTCAGCTCGAAACGCGCGACCGCGATGTCGTGGATCTTGCCCTGGTTGTGCTCATGGCGCGTGACTTCGAGCCAGTTGCCGTCCGGGTCGACCATCCGCCACCAGGCCAGGTTGTCGAGCGCGGTGCCCCACAGCACGGCCTTCTTGCCGCCCGCGTTCATCGCGACGTTGCCGCCGATGCACGATGCGTCCAGCGAGGTCGGATCGACCGCGAACACGTAGCCGGCCGCTTCGGCCGCTTCCGTCACGCGGCGCGTGACGACGCCCGCGCCGGAGAAGATCGTCGGCACCTTGTGGGCGACGCCCGGCAGTTCGGTGAGCTCGACCGCGCCGAGCTGTTCGAGCTTCTCGGTGTTGATCACCGCGGAGAACGGCGTGAGCGGCACCGCGCCGCCCGTGTAGCCGGTACCGCCGCCGCGCGGGATCACGGTCAGGCCGAGTTCGAAGCACGCCTTGATCAGGCCCGCGATCTCGGCTTCGGTATCGGGAGTCAGCACGACGAACGGGTATTCGACACGCCAGTCGGTCGCGTCGGTGACGTGCGACACGCGCGACAGCCCGTCGAAGCGGATGTTGTCCTTCTGCGTGCAGCGGCCGAGCGCCTTGGTCGCACGGCGGCGCAGGTCGGCCATCTTGTCGAATTCGTCTGCGAACTCGTCGACCGCGCGCTGCGCGGCGGCTTCCAGCATCTCGACGCGTCCGGCACGTTCGCGGCCCGCGTCGTCGCGGTGCTCGGTCAGGTCGGCGCGGCGGCGCTTGCCGATCTCGGTCAGGCGGTGGTTCAGCGCCTCGATCAGCAGCGCGCGGCGCTTCGGGTTATCGAGCAGGTCATCCTGCAGGTACGGATTGCGGCGCACGACCCAGATATCGCCGAGCACTTCGTACAGCATCCGTGCCGAGCGGCCCGTGCGGCGTTCGGCGCGCAGCTCGTCGAGCACCGACCACGCCTCCTCGCCGAGCAGGCGGATCACGATCTCGCGGTCGGAGAAGGACGTGTAGTTGTAGGGAATCTCGCGCAGACGGGGCGCGGGGTCGGCGGCGACGGTGGCGGCCGCGCCATGCGGATCGAAAACTTGTGGTGCGTTCATGTTCGGACGACTCGGAGGGCCGATACACCGTGCACGGGCGTCGGCAAGCGCGTAGGCGCAATCTTGGGGAAATCTGTTCTGGTGCCAGGCGCGCGACTATCTCGCATGGGGCCGGAGCGGGTCTGGACTCACCGTTCCGGGCCGGCGGGGCCTGGCGGCACTCGGAGCCATCAGCACGATCGCGCGCGGCGCGCATGCCGCTCCGCCGCGGGGCTGGCTGCGCGCGGCGTCGGCTTCAACGGGGCGATCCGAGGGTGCCTCTGCATCTTCCGATCCTTGATTCAAAACGGAATTCTAACCCATGATCGGCCCGCCCGTGAGACGCCGGACAGGTCGTGGGGCTTTCGCCGCAACCCGCGCCGGGCCTGCTTCGGCGCGATTTCGCGCCCGCATTCGCCGTCCGTCCGGTCGGTAACCACGCGGTTAACCCGGTAAAAAGGGGACGCTCCGCGCGGCAAACACGCCCGCCGACGCGCTTCCGCGACCGCGCGCCCGGCATGCCGCTTGCGTGCGGACGGACCCTTGGCGCTATCATTGATCCTTTACCGTCTGCTTCCGCACCGCACGCGAGCGCCCATGGCATCCCACGATTACCTGAAGAAAATCCTCACCGCGCGCGTCTACGACGTCGCGCTCGAGACGGAACTCGAACCCGCCCGCAACCTGTCGGCCCGACTGCGCAACCCCGTCTACCTGAAGCGCGAGGACAACCAGCCGGTGTTCTCGTTCAAGCTGCGCGGCGCGTACAACAAAATGGCGCACATTCCGGCCGACGCGCTCGCGCGCGGCGTGATCACGGCATCGGCCGGCAATCATGCGCAGGGCGTCGCGTTCTCGGCGGCACGGATGGGCATCAAGGCCGTGATCGTCGTGCCCGTCACGACGCCGCAGGTGAAGGTCGACGCGGTACGCGCGCACGGCGGCCCGAGCGTCGAGGTGATTCAGGCGGGCGAGTCGTACAGCGATGCGTACGCGCACGCGGTCAAGGTGCAGGCGGAGCGCGACCTCACGTTCGTCCACCCGTTCGACGATCCGTACGTGATCGCCGGCCAGGGCACGATCGCGATGGAAATCCTGCGTCAGCACCAGGGGCCGATTCACGCGATCTTCGTGCCGATCGGCGGTGGCGGGCTCGCGGCCGGCGTGGCGGCCTACGTCAAGGCGGTGCGGCCGGAAATCAAGGTATTCGGCGTGCAGGCCGAGGATTCGTGCGCGATGGCGCAATCGCTGCAGAAGGGCGAGCGCGTCGAGCTGAGCGAGGTCGGCCTGTTCGCGGACGGCACCGCGGTGAAGCTCGTCGGCGAGGAAACCTTCCGGCTCTGCCGCGAATTCCTCGACGGCGTGCTGACGGTCGACACCGACGCGCTGTGCGCGGCGATCAAGGACGTGTTCCAGGATACGCGCAGCGTGCTCGAACCGTCCGGCGCGCTCGCGGTCGCGGGCGCGAAACGCTACGCGGAACGCGAAGGCATCGAGAACCAGACGCTCGTCGCGGTCACGTCCGGCGCGAACATGAACTTCGACCGGATGCGCTTCGTTGCCGAGCGCGCGGAAGTCGGCGAGGCGCGCGAAGCCGTGTTCGCCGTCACGATCCCCGAGGAGCGCGGCAGCTTCAAGCGCTTCTGCTCGCTCGTCGGCGATCGCAACGTGACCGAGTTCAACTACCGGATCGCCGATGCACAATCCGCGCACATCTTCGTCGGCGTGCAGATCAAGCGTCGCGGCGAATCGGCCGAAATCGCCGCGAACTTCGAGTCGCACGGCTTCAAGACCGTCGACCTGACGCACGACGAATTGTCGAAGGAACACATCCGCTACATGGTGGGCGGCCGCTCGCCGCTCGCGCTCGACGAACGCCTGTTCCGCTTCGAATTCCCGGAGCGGCCGGGCGCGCTGATGAAGTTCCTGTCGTCGATGGCGCCGGACTGGAACATCAGCCTGTTCCACTACCGCAACCAGGGCGCGGACTACAGCTCGATCCTCGTCGGGCTGCAGGTGCCGCAGGCCGATCGCGCCGAATTCGAACGCTTCCTCGCTGCGCTCGGCTATCCGTATGTCGAAGAGAGCGCCAATCCGGCTTACCGCCTCTTCCTGTCGTAAAGGCTTCGTGCAATGAATCCCGAACATTCCCCGCTCGGCAAGGCGACCGTCTACGCAGCGCAGTACGACGCGTCGCTGCTGTTCCCGATCCCGCGCGCCGGGGCGCGCGAGCAGCTCGGCATCACGTCGGCGCTGCCGTTCTTCGGCACCGACATCTGGAACGCGTACGAGCTGTCGTGGCTCAACGCGCGCGGCAAGCCACAGCTCGCGGTCGCGACGTTCTTCGTGCCGGCCGAATCGCCGAACATCGTCGAATCGAAGTCGTTCAAGCTGTATCTCGGTTCGTTCGCGCAATCGAAGTTCGACTCGGTCGACGCCGTGCGCGACGTGCTGAAACGCGACGTGTCGGCCGCGTGCGGCGCGAGCGTGTCGGTGCAGCTCGTGTCGCCGCACGATTTCGGCAAGCTCGAGATGGAGGAGCTCGACGGGCTGTCGCTCGACCGGCTCGACCTCGACACCGACGTGTACGAACCCGATCCGTCGCTGCTGTCGGCGGCCGAGGACGAAGCGCCGGTCGAGGAAACGCTCGTGTCCGACCTGCTGCGCTCGAACTGCCCGGTCACCGGCCAGCCCGACTGGGGCAGCGTGCAGATTCACTACGTCGGGCCGCAGATCGATCACGCGGGGCTGCTGCGCTACATCATCTCGTTCCGCAACCACACGGGGTTTCACGAGCAATGCGTCGAGCGGATCTTCCTCGACATCCTGCATGCGTGCAAACCGGTGAAGCTCGCGGTGTATGCGCGCTATACGCGCCGCGGCGGGCTCGACATCAATCCGTTCCGCACGAACTACAACCAGCCGATGCCGGACAACGCGCGGACCGCGCGGCAGTAACACCGGGCCGCCCGAAACGAAACAGCCCCGCCGGCTCGCGCCGACGGGGCTGTTTCACTGTGCGCAGCAGATTGCGCGGACGCGTTACTTCGCCGGCGCCTTGTAAGCGATGCAATCGACCTCGACCTTGCAGTCGATGACCATGCTCGACTGCACGCACGCGCGTGCCGGCGGATGCTCGCCGAAGTACGACACGAACACCTTGTTGAACGACGCGAAATCGCGTGCGTCGTCGAGCCACACGCCGCAGCGCACGACGTGTTCGAGGCCGTAGCCGGCTTCCTTCAGGATCGCGATCACGTTCTCGATCGTCTGCTTCGACTGCGTGACGATCCCGCCTTCGACGACCTCGCCGTTCACCATCGGCGTCTGGCCCGACACGTACAGCCAGCCGTCGGCCTCGACCGCGCGTGCAAACGGCATCACCTGGCCGCCGGTACCCTTCGCTTCGCCCACGCCATATCGCTTCATCGTTTCACTCCTTGATTGTCGACCGGCATCGGCGCGCAAGCGCCAGCGCCGGTCCCATGCAACGCACGGTTGCGGATGCGCGCGCCGACATGGCGCACGCGGCAAATCGGATCGGGACCGCGTTCAGAACGCGGCGTCGGCACTCGCCGGCACGCGCTCGCCGCGCGCGACGAAACCACCGGCGCGCGCGCCGGTCGGCTGGCCGTTCTCGTAGGTCAGCACGCCGTTCACCCACACCGCATCGATCCCGTGCGCGGGCTGCTGCGGCTTCTCGAACGTCGCGGCATCGATCACGCGCGCCGGATCGAACAGCACGAGATCCGCGTGGTAGCCGACGTGCACTTCGCCGCGCCGTGCGATCCCGTAGCGGCGCGCGGAAAGCGACGTCATCTTGCGAATCGCTTCCTCGAGCGGCAGCAGGTTCGTGTCGCGCACGTAATGGCCGAGCACGCGCGGGAATGCGCCCCACAGCCGCGGGTGCGGCAGCGGATCGTTCGGCAGGCCGTCCGAGCCGACCATCGTCGCCGGGTGCGACAGGATCCGCCGCACGTCGTCCTCGGACATGTTGTGATACACGGCGCCGGCCGGGCGGATCCGCTGCGCGGCCTCCTGCTCGGTCACGCTCCAGTCGGCCGCGATCGCCTTCAGCAGCTTGCCCGCAACTTCCGGATGCGGCTCCGACCATGTGATCGTGACGTCGATGTCGCCCGTCACCTGCTTCAGGTCTAGCGTCGACGAACTGCGGCTGTACGGATAGCAGTCGCAGCCGACCGGCTGGTAGCGGCGCGCGCCTTCGAGCGACGCGAGCACCTCGGTGCTGCGCCCCCAGTTCGACGGGCCCGCGCATTTCAGGTGCGAGATCACGACCGGCACCTGCGCGTGACGGCCGACGCGATAAGCCTCGTCCATCGCGTCGAGGATCGCGTCGAACTCGGTGCGCATGTGCGTCGTGTACAGCGCGCCCGCATTCGCGAGCGGTTCGGCGAGCGCCATCACCTCCTCGGCCGGCGCCGCGAACGCGGAGCCGTATGCGAGGCCCGACGACAGCCCGAGCGCGCCGTTCGCGAGCGCCTCCTCGAGCTGCGTGCGCATTCCGGCGATTTCGCCGTCGGTCGCCGCGCGGTCGAGGCGGTCCATCTGGTTGTTGCGCAGCGCGGTGTGCCCGACGAGCGCCGCGACGTTGACGGCCGGACGCGCGTCGTTGACGGCCGCGACATAGGCGGCGAAGGTCGGATAGCGGAACGCGTCGCGATCGCCGAGCAGGTTCATCGGGTCCGGCGGATCGCCCGCGAGCGTCACCGGCGACGCGCTGATCCCGCAATTGCCGACGATCACGGTCGTCACGCCCTGCGAGATCTTCGGCAGCATCTCCGGCGCGCGGATCACGTGCGTGTCGTCGTGCGTGTGCACGTCGACGAAGCCCGGCGCGAGCGCGCGGCCGTTCGCATCGACGACGGTCTCGGCGAGCCAGTTCGACAGATTGCCGATCGCCGCGATCACGCCGTTGCGGATCGCGACGTCGCGCGTGACGGGCGGCGCGCCGGTGCCGTCGTACAGCTGCGCGCCGACGATCAGCGTATCGGCGGCTTCGGGATGCGAATGCATGGTCAGTCTCCTACCGGTTGACGGTCTCCGCCGCCGCGATGCGCATCGAGCGCATGCTTGATGCGGCGCAGCGATTCTCGGCCCGCATCGCCGAGCCGCAATGCGACTCCGGTGACGAGCACGTCGATCGCCATCATCATCGCGTAGCGCGACGTCGAAGGCTTGTAAATGAAATCGGTTTCGAACGCGACGACCGGGATCAGATGGTCGGCAAGCTTCGCGAGCGGCGAGGCCGGCGCGGTGATCGCGATCAACTTCGCGCCGTAGCGCTTCGCGAGACGGCAGCTCTCGAGCAGCTCGGGCACGCGCCCGCTCACCGACAGCGCGACGACCACGGCATCGCGCGACAGCGTCGCCGCCACCATCCGCTGCAGCAGGCTGTCCTGGTAGCTCGCGACCGGCCGGCCGAAGCGCACGAGCCGGAAGCGCAATTCGTCGGCGAGCGCGGTCGAGCCGCCGCCCTGCCCGTACACGTAGATCATCTTCGCGCCGGCGAGCAGGTCAGCCGCCGCGTCGAACGACGTGTTGCGCAGCAGCTGGTGATTGTGCGCGAGCGCCACGCGGATTTCGTCGTAGACGACCGATGCGGGGCTCGCGTCTTCTTCGGGATGCTCGTCGGCCGGCACGAAAAAGCGCTGGCCGACGGCCGCCGCCTGCGCGACGAGCACCTTCAGTTCGCGCACGTCGCGGCAGCCGACGGCCTTCGCGAAACGCGTGACCGTCGCGACGCTGACCCCCGCGTCGCGCGCGAGCGCACCGATGCTCGCATGCGCGGCGCGCGCGAGATCAGCGAGGATGAATGCGGCAACCTTGCGTTCGGCCTCGCGCAACTCGGGCGCGCATTCGGCGATCCGCGCGACGATGTCGAGGACCGGCTGGGCGACCGAAGCCGATTCGGCTGCGAACGGAGCGGACGGAGTGGCGGACGAATTCATCTGCTGAAAAGGATCTGGCGTCTCATGTTACTAAATAACATAACCGCGCCGATGCTACTTTCTGTACCATCTGCGTGTCAACTTCAGTGCAATGCATAGTGATGATGGAGCGGGATGACATGAAAGTTACAAACTATCAGGAACCGACAATCAATCCGTTGGGCAAGGGGCTCGGCAACCTGCCGAGCGCGAGCGTGCCGCTCGACGACGCGGGCCGCCTCGAGTGGAACCTGCTCGCGGAAGACGTCAGCCTGCCGGCCGCCGTGCTGTACGCGGATCGCATCGAACACAATCTGAACTGGATGCAGGCGTTCGTCCAGCAATACGGCGTGAAGTTCGCGCCGCACGGCAAGACGACGATGGCGCCGCAACTGTTCCGCCGCCAGCTCGACGCCGGCGCATGGGGCATCACGCTCGCGACCGCGCACCAGACGCAGGCCGCGTATCACGGCGGCGTGCGGCGCGTGCTGCTCGCGAACCAGCTGGTCGGCCGCCAGAACATGGCGATCATCGCGCAGCTGCTGTCCGATCCCGAGTTCGAATTCTTCTGCCTCGTCGATTCGGCCGACAGCGTCGACCAGCTCGGCCGCTTCTTCGGCGACGCGAAGAAAACGCTGAACGTCCTGCTCGAGCTCGGCGTGCCGGGCGGCCGCGCGGGTGTGCGCGACGCCTCGCAACGCCAGGCCGTGCTCGACGCGATCGCGCGCTATCCGGACACGCTGAAGCTGGCCGGCATCGAACTCTACGAAGGCGTGCTGAAGGAGGAAGGCGAGATCCGCACGTTCCTGCAGGACGCGGTCGCGCTCACGCGTGAGCTGGCCGAAGCCGGCCGTTTCGCGCGCACGCCGGCGATCCTGTCGGGCGCCGGCTCGGCGTGGTACGACGTGGTCGCGGAGGAATTCGCGAAGGCGTCCGACGCCGGTTTCGCGGAAGTCGTGCTGCGTCCGGGCTGCTACCTGACGCACGACGTCGGCATATACAAGAAGGCGCAGACCGACGTGTTCGCGCGCAACCCGATCGCCCGCAGGATGGGCGAAGGGCTGCTGCCGGCGCTGCAGCTGTGGGCGTACGTGCAGTCGGTGCCGGAGCAGGATCGCGCGATCATCGCGCTCGGCAAGCGCGACGCGGCGTTCGACGCGGGCCTGCCCGAGCCGGCGCGCCACTTCCGCCCGGGCCGCGACAGCGCGCCGCGCGATGTCGCCGCGAGCGAAGGCTGGGCCGTCACCGGGATGATGGACCAGCACGCGTACCTGCAGATCCCGCCGGGCGCGGACGTGAAGGTCGGCGACATGGTCGCATTCGACATCTCGCACCCGTGCCTGACGTTCGACAAGTGGCGCCAGCTGCTCGTCCTCGATCCGCAGTTCCGTGTGACGGAAGTCGTCGAAACCTTCTTCTGACGCCCCGCGCGCCCCGCCCCGCCGCCGCGCGGGGCGGCCGTCACGCGCGCTTCAAGCGGCCGGAGTACACTGCGCTTTCGTCCTCGGGGCCGCTTCGCCGCCGCAGCGCCGTCTGCCGCATGCGGCGCGAACGGACCCTCAACGCTGTTCAATGGAGAAAGCCATGGCCGCGAAGAAGATCCTGTTCCTGACCGGCGATTTCGCCGAAGACTACGAAACGATGGTGCCGTTCCAGGCGCTGCAGGCCGTCGGCCATCACGTCGATGCAGTCTGCCCGGGCAAGCGCGCGGGCGACAAGGTCAAGACCGCGATCCACGATTTCGAGGGTGACCAGACCTACACCGAAAAGCCCGGCCACAACTTCACGCTGAACGCGACGTTCGACGACGTCGATGCGTCGGCCTACGACGCGCTCGCGATCGCGGGCGGCCGCGCGCCCGAATACCTGCGTCTGGATGCGAAGGTGATCGCGCTGGTGCGCGCGTTCGCCGAAGCCGGCAAGCCGATCGCCGCGATCTGCCATGCGGCGCAACTGCTCGCGGCCGCCGACGTGATCCGCGGCAAGCGCATCTCGGCCTACCCGGCCTGCGCGCCCGAAGTGAAGCTCGCGGGCGGCGAATACGCGGACATCCCGGTCGATGCGGCCGTGACCGACGCGCCGTTCGTCACCGCGCCCGCGTGGCCCGCGCATCCGGCATGGCTCGCGCAGTTCCTCGCGCTGCTGGGCACGCGCATCGAGCTGTGAACGAAGCTGAATGAAATGACGTGAAACGCCGGCCGGCGGCGGGTTCGCGCGACCCGCATGCCGCGCCGATCAGGACCGGTCGACGGGGGCGCGCCCCGTCGTGCCGCTTGCGCCCTGCCCTTCAGTGCTGCGCCGGCGTCGAGCCGACTTCCGCGATCCGCGACTCCAGCATCGCCAGCGCACCCGACAGCGCGGTCAGCACGTCGTCCGGCAGTTGCGCCATCGTCTGGTCGAGAAATGCCTTGCGGCGCGGCAGGCACGCGTCGAACGCGGCGCGGCCGTCTTCGGTCAGCGTGACGTTGGTCACGCGGTTGTCGCGGGCGTCGGACGCGCGCTCGATCCAGCCGAGCGCGTCGAGCGATTTCAGCTGGCGCGTGAGCGCGCCCGGATCGATGCGCAGCACCTCGACGAGCTTCTTCTGCGACGAATGCCCGCCCATCGTGTGCAGCGCGACCATGATGCGCCAGCGCGGCATCGGCTGCCCGACGTGCGTTTCGAACGCGCTCAAGAACGCGCGATACGTGCGTCCGAATTGCTGCAAGATCGCGACGCGGTCCTGTTCTTCCATGCGCTGATGCCTACTCGTTCAATCGGTGAATCGTTCAATCGGCCGCGACATGCGGTTCGATCTTGTGCCGTAGCGCGATCGGCGGCACGCGGCGACACTGCCACACCGACACCACGGCGACGACGGCCGCCATCGCGACCCCCAGGTGAATCGCGCCGACCAGCGATTCGCGGGCCGCTTCCAGCAGCAGCGCGCCATTATGCCCGGCGCGCGTCAGCTCCGCGACGAGACCGACCTGCGCGGCGCGGTCGATCAGGATCTGCGGATCGGCGAGTTGCGCGTGCCACTGCAGCGCGTGGTCGCCCGACAACGCATCGCGCACGCCGCTCGAATACATCTGGTTGACCAGCGTGCCCGTCAGCGCGGTGCCGATCATCCCGCCGACCATCCGCAGCGACTGCAGCAGCGCCGTCGCGATGCCGAGGTGCTCGCGGCCGGCCGTCTGCTGCGCGAACACGGTGAGGTTCGGCAGCACGAAGCCGAGGCCAATGCCGCCGGCGACCATCAGCGCCATCAGCACCCAGGTCGGCGTCGTGTGCGTCGACACGACGATGCCTGCGCATGCGATCGCGAACAGCACGAAACCGACGTGCAGCATCGTATTCGGATTGCGGATGCGCGTGACGACGCGGCCGTTCATGATGCTGCCGATCGTGATGAACACGACGAGCGGCGTGATCACGAGCCCCGCCTCCTTCGGCGACATGCCGAAGCCGCCCTGGAACAGCAGCGGCGCGTAGAACAGCAGCGAGAACATCGAGAAGCCGGCGAGGATCGCGAGCACGAACAGCGCCGACAGCGCGCGGTTGCCGAACATGTCGAACGGCAGAATCGGCTGCGCGCAGCGCTTTTCCCAATGCCACAAGCCGACGCCGGCGCCGACCGCGACGATCAGCAGCAGCGACGCCCAGCTCATGACGCCGTACTTCGGCAGCCATTCGACGAACAGCTGCAGCGCGCCGAGCGACAGCGCAATCAGCAGCGCGCCGGGCCAGTCGAGCCGCATCTTGCGGTCGTGCTCGACATGGCGCAGATGCGGCAGGTAGCGCCACACGAAGAACAGCGACAGCAGGCCGACCGGCAGATTCACGTAGAACACCGAGCGCCAGCCGAACGACTGTGTCAGGATCCCGCCGAGCGACGGCCCGACCGCGTTCGCGATGCCGAACGCCGAGCTCATCAGCACCTGCCAGCGCAGCCGCACGACGGAATCGGGGAACAGGTCGGGAACGCTCGCGAACGCGGTGCCGACCAGCATCCCGCCGCCGATCCCCTGCAGGCCGCGCGCGAGCACCAGGTACAGCATGTCGTTGGCCATCCCGCACAGCACCGACGCGGCGGTGAACACGACGATCGACGCGATCACGAACGGCTTGCGGCCGTAATAATCGCCGAGGCGGCCGAAGATCGGCACGGTGATCACGGAACTGAGCAGGTACGAGGTCGCGACCCACGCATACAGGTCGAACCCCTTGAGCTCGGCGACGATGGTCGGCAACGCGGTGCCGACGACCGTCTGGTCGAGCGCGACGAGCATGGTAACGAACGAAATCCCGAGCATCGCCAGCAGCGATTCGCGGAACGGCAGGACTTGCCCGCTCGAATGGTGGGCGGCAGTATGGACGGCCATTTTTTGTTGATGCAACTTTTGACGAGTCAAACAATCTCAAAATTCTAGCACGCCGGAGTAATCTAGGCTGGCGACGGATTTGGGGCCGATGGCCGCCAGGGAGAAAGATGGAACCGATTTCAATCACGCCTGCCGCGACGCTGTCGCCGGAAGACCAGGACGCATTGCGGCGCGCGAAGCAGGTGCTGGAAAGCCCGTCGCTGACGATGAAGCTGACGGGCGTGCTGGGCGCGCCGGTCGAGAAGATGATCGCGCGGTTGCCCGACTTCGCGACCGGCAAGATCAACGATGCGACGCAGCTGGCGCTGCGCAAGTGCCTGAACATCGCGCTGCGCACGCTCGGCAAGCCGCAGACGCCCGATGCCGAGCCGGACAAGCCGAGCAACCTGCTGCACAAGCTCGCGGTCGCGACGACCGGCGCGGCGGGCGGCGCGTTCGGCTTTCTCGCGCTGCCGGTCGAGCTGCCGGTGACGACTACGCTGATCTTCCGCTCGGTGTGCGACATCGCGCGCAGCGAGGGCGAGGACCTGGGCTCGGTGGATACGCAGTTGCAGTGCCTGGCCGTGCTCGGCATGGGCGGCAACGCGGACAAGCGGGAAGAGGACGCCGATCTCGGCTATTTCGTGCTGCGTGGCGCGCTCGCGCAGGCGATTTCGAAGGCGTCGTCGGACATCACGACGAAAGGGATCACCGCGCACAGCTCGGCGGCGGTGTTCAAGCTCGTGCAGACGGTGGCATCACGTTTCTCGGTGCAGGTCACCGAGCAGATGGCCGCGAAGTCGATCCCGGCGATCGGCGCGGTGCTCGGGGCGACCGTCAACACGCTGTTCATCGACCACTTCCAGCAGATGGCGCACGGCCACTTCACCGTGCGCCGGCTCGAACGCAAGTACGGCCCGGTCGCCGTCAAGGCCGCGTATCAGGCGATCGACGGCTCGCCCACGCGCTGAACCGCCCGCTCGACTGCGACGCGGCGCAGGAATGCGGCCGCACGGTCGAGCGCGTCGCGCGACTCCGGCACCATCGGCGTGTAGAGCTGCCACACGTGCGGCATGTCGGGCCACACCTCGATCTCCACCGGCACGCCGGCCGCCTTCGCGTTGTCGGCGACGCGGCGCGAATCGTCGAGGAGCACCTCGGTGCTGCCGGCCTGGATGAAGAGCGGCGGCAGCCCGGTGAGATCCGCATAGAGCGGCGACGCGTACGGATGCGTCGCCGATTCGTCTCCCAGATACAGCTTCGCCGCCTTCGGCAGCGCCGCGGCCGCGAACATCGGGTCGCGGCCGTCGTTGCTGCGCATCGTGTCGCCGGTGCCGGCCAGGTCGGTCCACGGCGAGAACAGGATCGCGCCGGCCGGCAACGGCTCGCCGCGATCGCGCAGCGCGACGAGCGTCGCGAGCGCGAGGCCGCCGCCCGCCGAATCGCCGCCGAACACGATCGACTCGGGCGGCGTGCCGAGCGCGAGCAATTGCCGGTACGCGGCCAGCGCGTCGTCGAGCGCGGCCGGGAAGCGGTTCTCGGGCGCGAGCCGGTAGTCGAGCGAGAACGAGCGCACGCCCGCGCGCTTCGTGAGGCCGAACACGAGCGGCCGATGGGTTTTCGTCGAACAGAAGTAGTAGCCGCCGCCGTGGAAGTACAGCAGCGTGCGGCCGGGCCCACGAGCGGCGGCCGCATCGGTGCGTTCGAGCCATTCGCCCCGCAGCGGCGCGTCGCCGGGACCGTAGCATTCGCGCAGCCGGTAGCCCGACGGTGCGCGACGCGGCACGATCATCCTCAGATCGGTAAAGCGCCGCGCGCGGGCAGGGTCGAGCACCGGGCGCGTGGTCTCGGGACGAAACTGCCAGCGCAGCAGCCAGCACGCGAACTTGCTTTGCCAACTCATCCAACACACTCCATCGTCGCAGTGTGACGATGGTACGTGCGATCGTCACCGCGCCGCTCGACGGGAGCCTCTATATCAAACGCCGGCGCGCGGCTCGCCGGCCTCAGCTCGCCGGCATCATCTGGCCGCGGATCTCGCCGGACGGATGCTCCTTCGTGTGCACGTTGAAGTACCACTTGCCGGCCATCAGGTCGGTCACCTGCGAGTCCGTGAGTTCCTTCGAACCCTTGATCGGGCTCGCGAGCGCGTCCTTCGGAATCGGCACCTGCACGCCGGCGTTCTGGCCGACCGGCGCGGGCCCGTGGAAATGCGCGGCGGTGGCCGGCCCCGTGAGATGTTCGTACGTCACCGTCCACTGCAGCATGTGGGTGGCCGTGTCGTAGGTCGCAGCGACGGCGCCGGCGCCCTTGGTCGCGGTGGGCGGCACTTCGCTCGACGGCTGCAGATTGGCGGACAGGCGCACCGTTTCGGCGGCGGCGCTGCCGGCGGCCAGGACGCCCGCGAGCAACGCCACCTGGAGCAAACGCAGCTTCGGCATGAATCCTCCTTGTACGACGGGGTACGCCACCCGGACGGGGGACGTTCCATGATGGTAGTCGATCGTCGCCGATCCGGCACCGCTGCGTCGCTCGCCAGCCTGACGGAACCTGGAAGAGACCTTTGCAGCGGGAGCCCTGAATCCGCGCGCGGCCTTTCGCTACACTTCGTCTCACAGTTGCTTGTTTCCTTCGTCCGAAGGAGTCTGCGAGTATTCACGCGGCCATCCGGCCGCGTTTTTTTTGCCCGTGCCCGGGCGGCATGCACGCCTGCGTCGAGCAAATTCCGCTTCGCGGGCCGTCAAGCATCACGAATCGATTGTCGCCGCGGCGATCGGGTCCGACGTCGCGCCGACCCCGCGCCCTCACGCGCGATAGCCCGGATCGATCCGATCGACGATGCGCTGCAACGCGTCGAATGCGTCCTGCCCCGCGCCGTGCTTCGGATCGAAGTTCAGCGAGTCGCGCACGCAGCCCTCGAGCACCGGCAGCGCAATCGGCAGCGCGTCGCCGATCGCATGGGTCGCGACCTGCACCTCGCACGCGCGATTGAGCAGCCACATCAACGAGAAGGTCTGCGCGAGCGTCGCGCCGATCGTCACGGGCCCGTGGTTGCGCAGCAGCAGCACCGGCCGCCCGTCGGCGCTCTCGACGATGCGCCGCCCTTCGTCGAGGTGCACCGTGATGCCCTCGAAATCGTGATACGCGATCTTCCCGTACAACTGCGCCGAATAGAAGTTCGAGAACGACAGCCCGTCGCGCGAGCAGCACACGGCCATCGTCGGCGTCGTGTGCACGTGCATCACGCAGTGCGCGTCGGGCAGCGCCGCATGGATCGCGCTGTGGAACGTGAAGCCGGCCGGATTGATCGGCCAGTCGGAATGGCCGATCACATTGCCGTCGATGTCGATCTTCACGAGGTTCGACGCGCATACCTCGCGGTAATGGAGCCCGAACGGATTGATCAGGAAATGGCCGTCCTCGCCCGGCACGCGCAGCGAGATATGGTTGTAGATCAGCTCGGTCCAGCCGAGATGGTCGAAGATCCGGTAGGCAGCCGCGAGCTGCACGCGCGCCTGCCATTCGGCTTCGGAGAAGCGGGCGGGACGCGTGAACGGCTGGTTCGGTACACGTTGCATGAGGCACTCCGGTTGCGGGCGGGGCGGCCGCGCGGGCGGCTCGCGCATCGTCCCTCGTCTCCTGGCGGCGCGCGCGGTGCGCAGGCGCGCGCGGTGCGCAGGCGCGTGCAGCGCGTCGTTCGGCATCGCTGCGGCCCGCGTTGCGCGAGCCGTCCGGCGGCACCCGTCACGATACTCATATCGTTGCGCGCACAACCATATCACCTTTCCCCGCGCACCGGTATCGCGGGTTTGGCCCGAGCCGTTCCGGCCCTTACAACTGGTCTTCGACCGGCAGCAGCATGAAGAGGCCGGTCATCAGGTTGCGCATCAGCCCCGCATGCGGATCGACGTGATAGGTGGCCGGCTCGCCGTTGTCGGTGCCGGTCCACTCGAGTTCGGGCGTGCCGCCGCCCGGCGGCGTCGCGAGGCTCACGCGGTAGCTTTCGTCGGGCTGCGTCACGCGCGCGAAGATCGCCGCGGCCTGCTGCGCGATCGTCGGGCTGTGGATCACGAGCGCGAGTTCCGTATTCAGGTACGCCGAACGCGGATCGAGGTTCAGCGAACCGATCACGAGGACCTTGCGGTCGATCACGTACGCCTTCGCATGCAGGCTCGCACGCGAGCGTGAGCCGAACAGGCCCGCGCGCGGCGGGTTCGGCCGCGCCTTGAATTCGTACAGTTCGACGCCGTGCTGCAGCAACGGCACGCGGTACGGCGCATAGCCGGCCTGCACGGCGACTGCGTCGGTCGCGGCGAGCGAATTGGTCAGGATCGCGACGCGCACGCCGCGCGCGGCCGTGTCGCCGAGGATCTTCACGCCCGCGTCGTGCGGCACGAAGTACGGCGAAAACGCGAGGAATTCCTGCTGCGCGTCGCGCGTCAGTTCGACGAGGCGCTGCATCGGCGGGCTCACGTACGCGCCGGTCGGCCGCATGACCTTGTCCGGTGCGTCGACCTTGAACTCGGCCGGCGCCCACACCAGCTCGAGCTCGTCGCGCGCGATCTGCTGCGCGAGCGGCGTCGCGTTCAGCGGCTTCGCATTGTACGGGTCGGCGTTCTTGCGCCAGTGGTCGCGCAACTCGTCGCGCATCGCGTCGAGATCCTTCGGATCAAACTTCTGATGATTCAGCACCCGCAGCGGATAGCTGCTCGCGCTTGCCCAGTAGTCGTCGAAGCTCGTCGAGATGTCGTTCGTCACGGGGCCGGCCGCGAGCACGTCGAGATCGCGGAACTGCAGCGTCGGGCTCGCGCTGAAGTATTCGTCGCCGAGATTACGGCCGCCGACGATCGCGATCTGGTTGTCCGCGATCATCGCCTTGTTGTGCATCCGCCGCGTAAAGCTATCGAGCCGCGTCAGGGAGTTGGCCGTGCGCTCGACCATCCCGTACCGCGACGCACCGAACGGGTTGAACACGCGAATCTCGACCTTCGGATGCGTATTCAGCGCGGCCATGACGCGGTCGATGTCGCGGAAATTCAGGTCGTCGACCAGCATCCGCACACGCACGCCGCGATCGGCCGCATACAGCGCCGCGCCGAGCAGCAGCTTGCCGGTCGTGTCCTCGGTCGCGATGTAGTACTGCATGTCGAGCGTCTTCGTCGCCGCGCGCGCGAGCGCGATGCGCATCTGCAGCGCGGTCGCGCCGTCGGGCAGCAGCCGGAAGCCCGATTGCCCCGGGTGCGCGGCTTCCGGCGCGGCCAGCGCATTGCGCAGCGGCGTCGCGGCATCGGTCGGCAATGCGTGCGAGACGGGGCGATCGAGCGTGGTGGCGGGCGGATGCGTCGCGCAGGCGGCGACCAGCGACAGCAGCGCGCAGACGGCGAGCGCGCGGGCCGGGCGGCAGGCGGCGCGCCATGAGAGCGCGGCCGGCGCGCGCCGGATCAAAGACATGAGCACGGAAACTTCCTCGACAGGCGGATCAACAGGTCCGCAATCGCCGCGGCGTGCGGCTGACGGGTGGTTCCAATCGATTCTAGTGGGCGCCCGATGAACCGGTCAATCGCGTGGCTCGCGCATGCGGCGCCGTGAACCGCTCGCGCGCGGCCGGCGCGGGCGTCCGGGAACGGCAGCCTGCGGCTGGGCCGCCAGACGGGCACGCGGCACCCATGGTCCAACCAATCTCACGGCGTATCGCCGCTTCGCTCGAAGTGGCTGCGCACGTAGTCGATATGGGTCTGCATCGCGGTGCGCGCCTCCTCGGGCCGGTGTGCGCAGATCGCCTCGCAAACTACCCGGTGCTGCTGCAACAGCAGTTCTGACGCCTGCTCGTCGTGCGTCGTCATCCCCGCGACGTTGATCGAGATGTGCTCGCGCAGCATCCCGATCACGCTCGTGTGCAGGTGCAGGAACATCGTGTTGTGCGACGCCTGCGCGATCGCCTCGTGCAACTTCGCGTCGGTCGATGCCTCGACGGCCGCGTCGTCGTTCGCGTATGCGGTCTCGAGCTCGCGCAGCAGCGTCCGGATCCGGCGCCGATCGTTCGCATCTGCGCGCAGCGCGGCGAAATACGCGGTCGCGCCTTCGAGCACGCGACGGAATTCGAGTATGTCGTCGCGCAGCGCCGGGTGGTCGGCGACCAGTTGGCCCCACGGCGACGCGATGCCCGCGCGCAACTGGTCCGTCACGTACACGCCCGCGCCGCGCCGGCTCTGCAGCAGCCCGCGCGCGACGAGCCGCTGCGTCGCCTCGCGCACCGTATTGCGCGCCACGCCGTACTGTTGCGCGAGCAAGCGCTCGGCCGGCAGCCGCGCCCCGGCCGGCCAAGTGCCGTCGAGCAGCGCCGTCTCGATCTTGCGCATTACCACTTCGGTCCGGCCCCGTGCCGTCATCGCCGCCATTGCCGTCTCCCCATCGAATACCCGCCGCGCCGATTGGCCCAACCAATTTGAGCTGCGGCGCCGTCGCGGGAATTATGCAGCGAAATCGTCGTCCCGCATTCGCTTGCCGGGCCGGCACCTTGGAGCGAGACATGAACGAAAGGCACTACCCCGCCGCCCCCGCGCACGTCTATCTGTTCGCGACCTGCCTGGTCGACCTGTTCGTCCCCGAAGCCGGGCTCGACGCGGTCCGCCTGCTGGAACGTGAAGGCTTGACCGTCCACTATCCGCGCGGCCAGAGCTGCTGCGGGCAGCCGGCCTACAGCAGCGGCAATCCCGACGAGGCTCGCCGCGTCGCGGCCGCGCAGCTCGATCTGTTCGCCGAGCCGTGGCCCGTGATCGTGCCGTCCGGCTCGTGCGCGGGCATGATCCGGCACCATTGGCCGGCCCTCTTCACCGACGACCCCGTGCACGGCCCGAAGGCGCGCGCGATCGCGGAGCGCACCTACGAACTCGCCGAATTCCTCGTCCATGTGCTCGACGTGCGGCTCGACCGCATCGACACGAACGCCGGCCCGAACGAGCGCGTGGTGCTGCACACGTCGTGCGCGGCCCGCCGCGAGATGGGCACGCGCGTGCACGGCGTCGCGCTCGTCGACGCGCTGCCGGGCGTCACGCGCATCGAACACGAACGCGAATCGGAATGCTGCGGCTTTGGCGGCACGTTCTCGCTGAAACACCCCGACATCTCCGGCGCGATGGTGCACGACAAGGTCGCATCGGCCTGCGCGACGGGCTGCGACCGGCTCGTGTCGGCGGACTGCGGCTGCCTGCTGAACATCGGCCACGCCGCGACCAAGGCCGGCGCGACGCTGCCCGTCGAGCATCTCGCAAGCTTCCTGTGGCGCCGCACGGCAGGCGCCGGCTCGCTGCGCGGAGACGCGAAATGAGCGCGCGCGACGCCATCCTCGCGCGCCTGCGCGCCGCCGCGCCCGGCGCCGCCGCGAACGCCGCACCCGCCCTTGATGCGCGCATCGACACGCATTACGCGGCGCGCCGCGCACCGGTCACGCCCGATTCCCATACGCTCGCGCAGACGATGCAGGCCGTGCTCGCCGCGTCGCACGCCGACGTCTGGTGCGCCACCGCCGATGCGTGGCCCGCGCAACTTGCCGCACGCCTCGCCGACGCCGGCGTGCGCCGCCTGCTGCTCGACCCGGCCCGCGCCGAATCCGCGGCCCTCGCGCGTGCGCTGCCCGACGCGGTCGCGCCGGTGCCGTTCGACCGGCCGATCGACGCGTGGAAAGCCGAGCTGTTCGACACGATCGACGCAGGCTTCACCGTCGCGCGCTCGGGCATCGCGGCGACCGGCACCGTCGTGCTCGCGCCCGATGCCGGCACGCCGCGCACGGTATCGCTGGTGCCGCCGCTGCACGTCGCGCTCGTCCATGCGAACACGCTGCACGCGGACCTCCACGCGGCCGTGCACGCGGAGCGCTGGCACGCCGGCATGCCGACCAACGTCGTGCTGGTGTCGGGCCCGTCGAAGACCTCCGACATCCAGCAGACCCTCGCGTATGGCGCACACGGGCCGCGCAACCTCTGGGTCGTGATCGTCACCGAACCGACCGCAACCGCCCGCCAGGACCTGCCGCGATGAGCGACCAACCGCTGCAATTCGTCGCCCCCGGCGACTTCAAGGCCCGCGCGCGCGCCGCGCTCGACGATCCCGCGCTGCGCCGGAGCTTTCGCGGCGCGATGGACTTCCTGCAGGGCAAGCGCGCGACCCAGTTCCCCGACGACACCGAGCTGCAGCAACTGCGCGATCTCGGCGAAGCCGTGCGGCAGCACGCGCTCGCGCAACTGCCCGCGCTGCTGGAGCGGCTGGAGGCGAAGCTCACGGCGGCCGGCGTGCACGTGCACTGGGCCGAGACCGCCGCCGACGCGAACGCGATCGTGCTCGGCATCGCGCAGGCGAAGAAAGCGCGCCGCGTGATCAAGGGCAAGTCGATGGCAAGCGAGGAAATCGAGCTGAACCATTACCTCGCGGATCACGGCGTCGACTGCATCGAGTCCGACATGGGCGAGTTCATCGTGCAGCTCGCGGGCGAGAAGCCGTCGCACATCGTGATGCCGGCTATCCACAAGACGCGCGGCGACATCGCCGAGCTGTTCGAGGAGCACATCCCCGGCACGCGCTACACGGAGGACGTCGACGAGCTGATCCAGACCGGCCGGCGCGCGCTGCGCCGCGCATTCGCGGAAGCCGACATCGGCCTGTCCGGCGTGAACTTCGCGGCGGCCGACACGGGCACGCTGTGGCTCGTCGAGAACGAGGGCAACGGCCGGCTGTCGACCACCGTGCCCGACACGCACGTCGCGATCATGGGCATAGAGAAGGTCGTCGAGAAACTCGAGCACATCGTGCCGCTGTCGAGTCTCCTGACGCGCTCGGCCACCGGCCAGGCGATCACGACCTACTTCAACCTGATCTCGGGTCCGCGCCGCGACGGCGAACGCGACGGCCCGCGCGAGCTGCATCTCGTGCTGCTCGACAACGGCCGCACGCAGGCCTACGCCGACGAACAGCTGCGCGCGACGCTGCAATGCATCCGCTGCGGCGCGTGCATGAATCACTGCCCCGTCTATACGCGCATCGGCGGCCACGCATACGGGACGACCTACCCGGGCCCGATCGGCAAGATCATCTCGCCGCACCTGCTCGGCCTCGACGCGACGGCCGACCTGCCGACCGCGTCGACGCTGTGCGGCGCGTGCGGCGAGGTGTGCCCGGTCCGGATTCCGATCCCGCAGCTGCTCGTGCGGCTGCGCACCGAGGCGAACCGCAAGCCCGACGAACCCGTCGCGCATCCGTTGCGCGGCCAGGGCGCGAACTACAACCGCGCGGAAGACCTCGTGTGGCGCTTCTGGTCCGGCGCATTCGCGCATCCGCGTGCGTATCGCGCATTCCGCTGGACCGCGACGCGGCTGCGCGCGCTGACGCCGGCCAGGCAAATGGGCTGGACGCAGCACCGCACGCCGCTCGAGCCGGCGCCGCGCAGCCTGTCCGACCTGCTGCGCGCACGCGGCCAGCCCGAATAGACCCCCTCGCTTTCAAACCCGTACCGATAGCAATCCATGGAGGAGACACCCATGCAGGTTTGGCATCAGATCTACACCCCGCTCGGCAGCCTCGGGCTGTCGGCGCTCGTCGCCGCGATCCCGATCATCTTCTTTTTCGTCGCGCTCGCCGCGTTGCGGATGAAGGGGCACGTCGCCGCCGCGATCACGCTGCTGCTGGCGCTCGGCGTCGCGATCCTCGCTTACGGCATGCCCGTGCCGCAGGCGCTCGCGGCAGCCGGCTTCGGCTTCGCGTACGGCCTGTGGCCGATCGCGTGGATCATCGTCGCGGCCGTGTTCCTGTACAAGATCGTCGTGAAGACGGGGCAGTTCGACATCATCCGTGCGTCGGTGCTGTCGATCACCGACGACCAGCGGCTGCAGATGCTGCTGATCGGCTTTTCGTTCGGCGCGTTCCTCGAAGGCGCGGCCGGCTTCGGCGCGCCCGTCGCGATCACAGCCGCGCTGCTCGTCGGCCTCGGCTTCAAGCCGCTGCACGCGGCCGGACTGTGTCTCATTGCAAACACCGCGCCGGTTGCATTCGGCGCGATGGGCATTCCGATCATCGTCGCCGGACAGGTGACCGGCATCGACGCGTTCCACATCGGCGCGATGGCCGGCCGCCAGTTGCCGCTGCTGTCGCTTGCGGTGCCGTTCTGGCTCGTGTTCATGATGGACGGGCTGCGCGGCGTGCGGCAGACTTGGCCGGCCGCGCTCGTCGCCGGCGGCAGCTTCGCGATCACGCAGTACTTCACGTCGAACCACATCGGGCCCGAACTGCCGGACATCACGTCGTCGCTCGTCAGCCTCGTGTCGCTTGCCGCGTTCCTGAAGGTCTGGCAACCGAGCAGCGCGAAGCAGACGGCCGGCGGCCTCGTCGCGTCCGGCGGCGGCGCGGCGCTCGCAGGTTTCGGCGCGGGCGGCAACAGCTCGGGTGCGAGCCGCCAAGCGTCGCCGTATACGCTCGCGCAGACCGTGCGCGCGTGGTCGCCGTTCCTGATCCTGACGGCCGTCGTCACCGTGTGGAGCATCGCGCCGTTCAAGGCGCTGTTCGCCGCGCACGGCGCGCTCGCGTCGACCGTCCTGAAATTCCATGTGGCCGGGCTCGACCAGCTCGTCGTGAAGACCGCGCCGATCGCCGCGACGCCGAAGGTGCTCGACGCCGTGCTGAAGATCGATCTCGTGTCGGCGGTGGGCAGCGCGATCCTCGTGACCGCGCTGATCTCGATGGCGCTGTTGCGGATGAAGCCGCGCGACGGGCTCGTCACGTTCGGCGAGACGCTGAAGGAACTCACGCGCCCGATCCTGTCGATCGGCCTCGTGCTCGCGTTTGCGTTCGTCGCGAACTACTCGGGGATGTCGTCGACGCTTGCGCTGATGCTCGCCGCGACCGGCGCCGCGTTCCCGTTCTTCTCGCCGTTCCTCGGCTGGCTCGGCGTATTCCTGACCGGCTCGGATACGTCGTCGAACGCGCTGTTCTGCTCGCTGCAGCAAGCGACCGCGCACCAGCTCGGCGTGCCCGAGACGCTCGCCGTCGCCGCGAACACCACGGGCGGCGTGACCGCGAAGATGATCTCGCCGCAGTCGATCGCGGTCGCATGCGCGGCGACCGGCCTCGTCGGCAAGGAATCGGAGCTGTTCCGCTTCACGGTGCGCCACAGCCTGCTGTTCGCGGTGATCGTCGGCCTGATCACGCTCGTGCAGGCCTACGTGCTGCCGGGGATGGTGCCGTAAGCAAGCGGCGCGGCCGCTTTCCGGTTCGCCGAAAAACAAAAACCCCACGCCCGCAAGAGCGTGGGGTTTCGTTCATCCCGGGCGCCGGACGCGGCCGGCGCACCAGACGGCGATCAGCTGCCCTTCGCGATGCGATCCTGGATGTGCTGGGCACGGCTCGCCGACGACGGGTGCGAGCTCATCATCGAGCTCTTGCCGCCATCGAGCTGCGCGAGTTTCTGGAACGCGGTGACGAGGCCCTTCTGATTCATGTTCTTCTGCTTCATCAGGTCGAACGAGTAGTCGTCGGCCGCGCTTTCCTGCGTCTGCGAGAACTGCGCGTTGATGAACTTCTCGGTGATGTCGCCGAGCTGCGAGCTCGTCAGGGCCGCGACGCCCGGCGATGCCGCGCCGGCCGCGGTGCGCGCCGCGCTGACCGCGTAGGCGGTCTGCATCGCCTTCTTCGAGTGACCCAGCGCGACGTGGCCCATTTCATGACCGATCACGCCGCGCAGTTCGTCGTCGTTCATCATGTCCATCAGGCCGCTGTATACGCGCACGCAGCCGTTGCCCATCGCCCACGCGTTGACGTCCTTGGTCACGTAGACCTTGTAGTTGATCTTCTGGCCGTTCAGCGTCATGTCGCCGAAGCCCTTCATCACCTTCGTCAGGCGCTTCGAGTACGCGCTGTTCGGCGCGGCGATCTTCGATTCGGCGTCGCTCGCCTTGCA
This sequence comes from Burkholderia sp. BCC1638, assembly GCF_902833195.1. Lineage (NCBI taxonomy): Bacteria > Pseudomonadati > Pseudomonadota > Betaproteobacteria > Burkholderiales > Burkholderiaceae > Burkholderia > Burkholderia sp. BCC1638. The sequence continues at coordinate 16,515 of NZ_CADFEC010000010.1, read as the reverse complement.
CGAGTCGTTCGACAGCACCGCGATGTCGCTGTCCGACAGCGTCGCCGCCTTGAACAGGCTGGTCCCCGCCGACGTCAGGCTGTTCGCGTCGAGATTCTGCACGCCGCCGCATGCGCTCAACAGGAACGCCATGCCACACGCTGCCGCCGCTTTCTTGATATGCATCCCGGATCCCTCGGTAGTTGTATTTAGGAGCGGCGATTTTGCATAATCCGGCAGAAAATTACCAGACGTTTACATCAAATGACAACTTGATTGCGCAGCGATTCGAAACTAACGACGCGATTGGTCAGCGAATTGACGGCAATCAGCTCATCAATCGCCGCGACCGGATGACCGGCTGAACGTCGAACGCGACCGGCGCGTGAGCCGCCGCGCGACCAGCATCGGCAGCCGCACCACGAAACCGGCGAAGAGCCGCAGGTGCATCCATGCGAGCAGCACGTTGTCGCGGCCATAGTGGAAATGCGACACGCCGCCCTCGTGCGCGCCGAAGTAGCGCACCGGCGCTTCGATGCGAATCGGCCGCACCCCGGCCCAGCACAGTCGCACGGCCGCTTCCGGATCGAAGTCGAAGCCGCGCATCCACGGCTGGCGATGCATGATCGCGGCGAGCGGCGCGACGGGATACACGCGAAAGCCGTACAGCGAATCGCCGATCCCGGCCCACAGCGTCTCCAGATCGGCCCATCCGTTCGACAGCCGCCGGCCCTGCACGCGCAGTTGCGGCGCGCTCGCGTCGAACTTCGGCAGGCCCAGCACCATCGCGTCCGGCGCCGCCTGCGACGCGGCCATGAATTCGGGAATCAGGTCGGCCGGATGCTGGCCGTCGGAGTCCATCGTCAGCACGTGCGTGAAGCCGCTTGCGGCCGCCGCGTCGAGCCCGGCCAGCACCGCGGCGCCCTTGCCGCGGTTCTCCGGCAGCACGATCACGCGCAGCCCGGGGTCGCGCTCGGCCATCGCCTGCAGCCGCTCGGCGCTGCCGTCGGTGCTGCCGTCGACGACGACCCACACCGGGTTCCACTGTGCGCGGGCGTTGCGCACGGTCGTATCGACCTTGATGCCCGGGTTGTAGCTCGGAATCAGTACGAGATGGGTGGACGAGGCGTGCAGCTTGGACATGGGAACGGCCGATTGCGAAGACGGGGATCCTGACAAAAGTTTATGACCTGCAGGCGACTGTCGACAGGCTTCGTCGACGCCGCGTTCGCGCAGTGACAGGGCCGCGCGCTTCACGACAGGTACTCCAGCGGATGGCCGGCGCTCGCTTCGATCTCGACCAGCAGATCGTCGCGGCACACGTCCGCGTGGACGAACAACGGCCGCACGCCGGGGCCCGCCGCATCGCGCAGCGCGCGATCGATCGCGGCGAGCGCCGCGGCATCGCCGGCGTCGCGCACGTAGACGCGGTAGTTCAGGTCGGCGAGCGCGAACGGGCCGTGCCCTTGCCGCGCCGCCTGCTCGAGCACGGCGGCCAGGTTCGCGATGGTCTCGCGCGTTTGCGCGACGACGTCGCCGCGATGCACGGTGCAATGCCCGACGATGCTGGCGGTGCCCGACACGAACAGCAACGGCGCGGCATCGTCGCCGGGCCACGCTGCCGCGCGCGCGAACGTCGGCGCACGCGGGCCGTACTCCGCCGGGTAGTGATACGCGCTGACCTGGCGCGGGTTCTCGACCGGATCGGCCGGCGTGCGGGTCGCGATGAAATGGATCGCGAGCGGCGCGGCGGGCGGCGTGTCGCCCGCGACGGGCACGACCGAGCCGAGCGCGCAGGCCGCCGGCACGCTGCCCGTCAGCGCGCGACGGCACGCGTCGAACGCGCGCTGCCTGCCGATATTGAACTGACGATAGCGCTCGATCCCGAACTGCAGCGCGTTGATCGCGGGCACGGTATTCCAGATTCGCAGCGGATGCGCGATGCCGAGTGCATCGAGCGCGTCGAACAGCGCGCGGTATGCATCGTGTGTCGCGCGCTCGAGCGGCGTGCCGCCGTCGCGATCGGCATCGGCCGCTTCCTCCTCTTCCTGCACGACGATGCTGCCAAATACGAGCCCCGCCGCTTCGCTGAAGCGATACTGCAGCGCGCCGCGTCGCTCGCTGCGCAGGTCGGGCGCGTCGCACTGCCAGATTTCGCAGACCGCGCCGGCGCGTGCGTGGCCGCCGGCGTCGAGCAGCGCCATCTGCACCGGTGCGAGCGGCAGGTCGGGCGCGGCGGCGGCGAGCATGCGGGCCATCGCATCGGTCGGCGCTCCGGCCGCGCCGATGCAGACCGCACCCAGCGCGCCGGGAAACACGCGGTCGAATGCGTCGCCGCGCTGCCGCGCATCGTGCAGCAGCGCAGCCAGCCGCGCATGATCGATCCGGACGAGTCGCAGCGCACGGTTGCCGCCGTTTGCTGCGGGCGAAATGCCCGCGCCCGATACGGCGGCTCCGCCCGTCATGTGTTCACGCGCGACCGCGGTCGTGGCGGACGACAGGGAATACGCTCGCCGTTCGGCGTCGACTGGATGCACTGACACTTCGATTTCCTCACTATGCGATGCGGGCTCGCGGCCACGCGCCGCGTTGCGCGCCGTTGCTTCGCGTCAAGCCGACGCCGCGCGCGTCGTCATGCAAGCCCGCCGTTGACGGACAGCACCTGTCCCGTCACATAAGCAGCCGCATCGGATACCAGATACGCGACCATCGCCGCGACTTCGTCGGGCCGGCCCGCGCGTTGCGCCGGCACGAGCTGCTTGATCCGTTCAGCGGGAAACGCAGGGTCGGCCATCGGCGATTCGATGATGCCGGGCGCGACCGCATTCACCGTGATGCCGCGCGACGCGAGCTCCAGCGACAGCGACTTCGTCGCGCCGATCAGCCCCGCCTTCGCGGCCGCGTAGTTGACCTGCCCGCGGTTGCCGGTCACGCCGGCGACCGACGCGATGTTGACGATCCGGCCGCGCCGCGTGCGGATCATCGGCAGCAGCAACGGCTGCGTCACGTTGAAAAAACCGTTGAGCGTCACGTCGATCACGCTGTGCCACTGCCGGCGCGACATGCCGGCCATTGGTGCGTCGTCGTGAATGCCCGCGTTGTTGACGAGGATCTGCACCGGTGCGTCGTCGATGAACGGCGCGAGGGCCGCGAGCGTCGCATCGGCGTCGGTCACGTCGAATGCAAGCGCATGCGCGGTGCCGCCGGCCGCGACGATCTGCTGCGCGACCGCCTCCGCCTGCGCGAGATTCCGGTTCGCGTGCACCCAGACTTCGTGGCCGGCCTGCGCGAGCGCCGCACAGATCGCCTGCCCGAGTGCGCCGCTGCCGCCCGTTACGAGCGCCCGCATCGCCTTGCTCCGTTCATCGCGTTTCCTCTCGATCGACGCGGCCGTGGTTCGTCCAGCGGCCGCCGCCGCGTGCCGTCATCGTCTGCGTGCCGCGTCGCGTTCGCGCGCGCCGCCGTCACTTGGTGCGATGCGCGGCGACGTACTCGGCAAGCGCGCCGAGCGTCGCGAAGATCTTCTGGTTGTCCGGATTGTCCGAGCGCAGTTCGAAGCCGTATTTCTTCGAGATCAGCAGCGCGATTTCCAGGATGTCGATGGAGTCGAGCCCGAAGCCCTCGCCATACAGCGGGGTCCCGGCCGTCACCGTTTCGAGCGGGACGTCTTCGAGATTCAGTTCGCCGATGATCAGCGTGGCGAGCTCTTGTTCCAGTGCGTTCATCATGCTTGCGGGCAGGCGGCCCATGGCAGCGGGAGGCGCCCGGAAACGGCAATCGTCGTGCACGCCCGGCGCGTGCGAAGCGCGCGCCAATCTCCGTCCCTCCGGCGTCTGCCGGCTTCCCCGCCTGCGTTATTGGGGGTCGTTTGTAAAAGTTACGCGGATTCTAGACGATGGGTATCGGCACGTATACGGGGAATGGTTACAGACTGAAGGCCCCCGCCGCGGCCGGTTTCGGGACCCGATCGCAGCAGACGCTTGAGCCGCTTCGGGCGGAAATGAATCACCATCGCGAAAGGTTCAGTTCGCTGCCATACATTCGGTTACAAAACCCGGCTGCGCCGACCTCGAACCGCCGCGCCGCGGCCCTAAAATGTGCGTGCATGACAGCCGGCCCGGACATGCGTCCCGGCCACCATTCATATGATGTTTGACGGCCCGACGAACACGTCCGCCCCCTGATCCGCCCGATGTTTCCAGCAGCCATGCCGCGCCCGTCCATTCGCCTCGCCCCGGTTTGCCCGCCCGTCCGCCGCCGTGCCGCGACGGACGACGGCAATGCGCGCACGCGCCGCGCGCCCGGAGCGCCGCGATGAGCTCGCCGCTCGGCATCGCACGCGGCGTCGGCGCGGTCGCCGCGGTGGCGGCGTACCAGATCGGCGCGCACTACGCGGCCGCGACACCCGGCGCGCACGGCTTCGGCCTCGCGATGGCGCTCGTGCCGCCGCTGCTGCTCGCGCTCGGCGCAGCACTGCGCTCGCCGAAGCGGGCATGGCTCGTGCCGGCGTGGCTGCTCGCCGCCGCCGCGCTGTGGGCCGCGCGTGCCCCGCTCGCGCGCCATTTCGAATGGGGCCTGTATCTGGAGCACGCGAGCTTCAACCTCGCGATGGCGCTGCTGTTCGGCCGCACGCTCGCGGCCGGCCAGGTGCCGCTGTGCACGCGCTTCGCGACGATGATCCACGGCACGATCTCGCCGGCCGTCGCGCGCTACACGCGGCGCATCACGCTCGCATGGACGCTGTTCTTCGTCGCGATCGCCGCCGTGTCGACGCTGCTGTTCGCGACCGCGCCGATCGTCGCGTGGTCGACGTTCGCGAACTACCTGTCGCTGCCGCTCGTCGCGGTGATGTTCGCGGCCGAGCATGCGTGCCGGCGCTTCGCACTGCCGCACGACGCGCGGCCGCGGATGGTCGACGCGGTGCGCGCATACCGCGCGTCGACGCAGCCGTCACGATGAATTCATGGCCGGCGCGGCGCCGCATTGCGGCCGCGCCGGCCACCGTCTCCCGCTTCAGCCGATTTATGCCGACTTACCCGCTGGTGTTCCATTCCTCGCCGGACCAGACGATCGCCTGGCGCGACGGCACGCCCGTCAGCGTGCGCGCGTTCGTCGCCGACGTCGCGCGCGTGGCCGCCGCACTGCCCGCCGGCGGTCACGTGTTCAACGTGTGCCGCGATCGCTACCGCTTCGCGGTCAGCCTGTGCGCGGCGCTCGTCGCCGGCAGGATCAGCCTGCTGCCGTCGACGCACACGCCGGAGATGGTGCGCCAGCTCGCGTCGTTCGCACCGGACGCGTTCTGTCTGCACGACGCGCCGGACTGCGCGATCGACCTGCCGCGCTTCGCCTATCCGGACGCCGCACCCGGCGACCGCCTCGACGACGCGCCGTGCGTGGTGCCGCGGATCGACGCGTCGCGCATCATGGCGTACGTGTTCACGTCCGGCTCGACCGGCGCGCCGGTGCCGCACCGCAAGACCTGGGGCTTCCTGGTCGGCTGCGTGCGCGCGGCGGCCGACCGCCTCGGCCTGCTCGACGGCCGCGCGGCCACGCTGATCGGCACCGTGCCCGCGCAACACATGTACGGCTTCGAGTCGACGGTGCTGCTCGCGCTGATCGGCGGCCTCGCGTTCAGCAACCGCCAGCCCTTCTACCCCGTCGACATTCGCGACGAACTCGCCGCGATCCCGCAGCCGCGCGTGCTCGTCACGTCACCGATTCACCTGCGCGCGCTGCTGTCGGCCGGCCATGCGCTGCCGCCGGCCGCGCTCGTGCTGTCGGCCACCGCACCGCTGTCGGAAAAGCTCGCGTGCGAAGCCGAGGCCGCGCTCGATGCGCCGCTCGTCGAGATCTACGGCAGCACCGAGACCGGCCAGATCGCGACGCGCCGCACGTCGCAAGGCGCAACGTGGCAGCTGTTCCCCGGCATCCGCCTCGACGCGCGCGCGGCACAGGACGGGCCGGGCCGCGACGCCGCGGGCGACGACAGCGGCCCGACCGTATGGGCGTCGGGCGGACACGTCGAAACCCCCGTGCCGATGGGCGACGCGCTCGAACTGCTCGGCGACGGCCGGTTCCTGCTGCACGGCCGCAAGGCGGACCTCGTCAACATCGCGGGCAAGCGCACGTCGCTCGCCTATCTGAATCACCAACTGAACGCGATCGCCGACGTCGTCGACGGTGTGTTCTTCATGCCGGACGACGCCGCACCAGCCGACGCCGATGCACCCCGCGAACCGGTCACGCGGCTCGTCGCGCTCGTGGTCGCGCCAACGCTCGCCGCGGCCGACCTGCAGCGCGCGCTGCGCGAACGGATCGATCCCGCCTTCATGCCGCGTCCGCTCGTGTTCGTCGACGCCTTGCCGCGCAACGAAACGGGCAAGCTGCCGCGCGACGTGCTCGCCGCGCTCGTCGCACGGCACACGCGCGCCGCGGCGGCCGACGCGAGCGCGCGCGCCGAGACGGATGCGCCGCTCGCGTTCACGATTCCCGCCGATCACCCGGCGCTGCCCGGTCATTTCCCCGGTCATCCGATCGTGCCGGGCGTCGTGCTGCTCGATCACGCGATCGCCGCGCTCGGCGCGTCGCTGAACCGCCCGCTGCACACGTGGCGGCTGGCTTCCGCGAAATTCCTCAGCCCGGTCGCGCCCGGCGAGCCGCTCGATCTCGCGTTCGATGCGGCGGCCGGCGGCGCGATCCGCTTCACGCTGCGCGCCGGCGCGCGCGACGTCGCCACCGGCGTGCTGTCCGCGCCAGCCGCCGCGCAGGACGGTGCACGGCCATGAAGCGCACCGCGTGGGCCGAGCGCCAGGAACGCAGCAACGCGGCGTTGCTGCGCGCGATGACCTGGATCTCGCTGCGGTTCGGCCGGCAGCCGTCGCGTGTCGTGCTGCACGCCATCGCAACCTATTTCGTGCTGTTCTCGCCGGCAGCCTGCTCGGCGTCGCGCGACTATCTGCGCCGCGCGCTCGGCCGTCCCGCGCGCTGGCGCGACGTGTATCGGCACGTGTTCACGTTCGCCGCGACGATCCACGACCGCATCTACCTGATGAACGGCCGCTTCGACCTGTTCGACATCCGGCTGCATGGCGAAACGCGGGTCGACGCCGCGCTCGCGGGCGGGCGCGGCGCATTCCTGATGGGCGCGCACCTCGGCAGCTTCGAAGTCGTGCGCGCGATCGGCCGCACGCGTCCGGACCTGCGCGTCGTCGTCACGATGTTCGAAGAGAACGCGCGCAAGATCAACGCGACGCTCGCCGCCGTGAACCCGGCCGCGAAACCGGAAGTGATTCCGCTCGGGCAGGTCGACTCGATGCTGAAGGTGCGCGAGCGTCTCGACGCGAACTGCATGGTCGGCATGCTCGCCGACCGCACGCTGCTCGACGATGCGGCAACCTCGCTGCGGCGGCTGCCGCTGCTCGGCGCACCGGCCGCGTTTCCGCTCGGGCCGCTGTACATGGCCGCGATGCTGCGGCGCCCGGTGCTGTTCATGACCGGCCTCTATCGCGACGGCAACCGCTACGACGTGCACTTCGAGACACTCGCCGATTTCTCCGACGTGCGTCGCGACGCGCGCGCGGCGGCCGTCGACGCGGCGCTCGCGCGTTACGTCGCGCTGCTCGACAAGTATTGCCGCGCGGCCCCGTACAACTGGTTCAACTATTTCGATTTCTGGCAGACCGGCACGGCCGCCGCGCGCCGCGACGATGCGCGCGCGTGCGCCGGCCTGTCCGCCACGAGGGATTCCGACGCATGACCGCCGTTCTCCGCTTCCTGTCGCTGTTCCCGCTGCCGTCCGCGCCCGTGCTGCGCCGCTCGGCGCGCACGTTCGCCGTCACGGCCGCCGTCGCGCTCGCGCTGCCCGCGCACGCGGCCGACACCGGTTCGGCGTGGACCCTCGACCGGCTGATGTCGACGCTCGCGCAGCACAAGTCCGGACGCGCGACGTTCACCGAGACGAAGTCGCTGTCGATCGCCGCGCAACCGCTCGAATCGTCGGGCGAACTCGTGTTCGTCGCGCCCGACCACCTCGAGAAGCACACGCTCAGTCCGAAGCCCGAACATCTCGTCGTCGACGGCGACATGCTCACCGTCGAGCGCAACAACCGCAAATACACGCTCGCGCTCGCGCGCTATCCGGAGCTCGGCGCGTTCATCGACAGCATCCGCGCGACGCTCGCCGGCAATCGCTACGCGCTCGAGCAGGTCTACAAGGTCGCGCTCGCCGGTCGCGGCGACGACTGGACGCTGATGCTCACGCCGCTCGATTCGCGGATGCTGAAGGTCGTCAGCACGATCACGCTCGAAGGCTCGCGCGACGTGTTGCGCAGCGTCGCGATCCAGCAGGCCGACGGCGACCATTCGACGATGCGCCTGCAACCCGTCCCGGCGAAGTGATGGACGAGCGCACCCGGCCAACCGCCCCCGTCGCGCACCGCCCGTCCGCGTGGCGGCAGCGCGCGGTGCTCGTGTGGCTGCTCGCGCTCGTCGCGTGCGGGATCGCGATCGCCCGCGCGAATTTCACGGCCGACCTGTCCGCGTTCCTGCCGCGCGCGCCGAGCGCCGGGCAGCGCGTGCTCGTCGATCAACTGCGCGACGGCATCGTGTCGCGGCTGATCCTCGTCGCGATCGACGGCGGCGATGCGGCCACGCGCGCCGCGCTGTCGCGGCGCGTCGCCGGCACGCTGCGCGCCGACCGGCAATTCTCGGCGATCAACAACGGCGAAGCCGTCAACGACGCGCGCGACCGGCAATTCGTGTTCGACCATCGTTACCTGCTGAGCCCGGCCGTCGCGCCGCAACGCTTCAGCGCGGACGGCCTGCACCAGGCGCTCGGCGACAGCCTCGACCTGCTGAGCTCGTCGGCGGGTCTCGTCGCGAAGGCGATGTTGCCGCGCGACCCGACCGGCGAAGTGACCGCGCTCGTCGACCAGCTCGACAGCGGCGCGCAGCCCGCGATGCGCGACGGCGTGTGGGCGTCGCGCGACGGCACGCGCGCGGTGCTGGTCGTGCAGACGGCCGCCGCCGGCTCCGACACCGAAGCGCAGGCGCGCGCGATCGACGCGGTGCGCCGCGCGTTCTCCGCCGCGACGCAGACGCTGCCGAACCGCGCCGCGTACACGCTCGCGATGACCGGCCCCGGCGTGTTCTCGGTCGACACGCGCGACACGATCCGGCACGACGTCGAACGGCTGTCGACGGCGAGCGTCGTGCTGATCGTCGCGCTGCTGCTAACGCTGTACCGCTCGCCGCGCACGCTCGCGCTGGGGCTGCTGCCGGTGCTGACGGGCATCGCGGCCGGCATCGCGGCGGTCAGCACCGCGTTCGGCACGGTCCACGGACTGACGCTCGGCTTCGGCACGACGCTGATCGGCGAAGCCGTCGACTATTCGATCTACCTGTTCGTGCAATCGGCGCAGGTCGGCGCGCGCGGCACGGCGCGGCCCGCCGACGCGACGCGCGCATGGCTCGCCGCGTACTGGCCGACGATCCGGCTCGGCGTGCTGACGTCCGTGTGCGGCTTCGCGTCGATGCTGTTCTCCGGTTTTCCGGGCCTCGTGCAGCTCGGGCTGTACTCGATCGCCGGGCTGACGGCCGCCGCGCTCGTCACGCGCTTCGTGCTGCCTCACCTGCGCGGCGAGCACGTCGCGATTCGCGACGTGTCGCGCGTCGGCGCGGTGCTCGCGCGTGCGGCCGCTGCGGCGCCGCGGCTGCGCTGGCCGCTCGCCGTGCTCGTGCTCGCCGCGTGCGCGACGCTCGTGCTGCATCGCGGCGGCCTGTGGAGCCGCGAGCTTGCGGCGCTGAGCCCCGTCCCCGCCCGCGCGCAGGCCCTCGACGCACGTCTGCGCGCCGATGTCGGCGCGCCGGACGTGCGCTACCTCGTCGTGATTTCCGCGCCGACCGAACAGGCCGCGCTCGAACGCGCGGAACAGGTCGCCGCGCAATTGCAGCCGCTCGTCGATCGCGGCACGCTCGCGGGCTTCGAAAGTCCCGCGCGCTACCTGCCGAGCGACGCCGCGCAGCGCGCGCGCCAGGCGAGCCTGCCGGACGCGGACGTGCTCGCCGCGCGCATGCGTGCGGCCGTCGCGAACCAGCCGATCTCGGTGCGGCCCGAGCTGTTCGCACCGTTCATCGCCGATGTCGAAGCCGCACGCCACGCGCCGCCGATCACGCGCGCGGACCTGCGCGGCACGTCGATGGCGCTCGCCGTCGACGCGCTGCTGACCGAGCGCGCGGGCCGCTGGAGCGCGATGTTGCCGCTGCGCGCGCCGGATGCCGCACGCTCAGCTTCGGCGGCGTCGGCGCCGGCGCTCGATGCTGCGCCGATCCGCGCGGCCGTCGCGCGCGCCGGCGTGCCGGATGCGCTGTTCGTCGACATGAAGGCCGAAGCCGACCGCCTGTACGTGAACTATGTGCACGAGGACATCCGGCTGTCGCTCGCGGGTTTCGCGGCGATCGCCGTGCTGCTGCTGATCGCGCTGCGCTCGCCGCGCCGCGTCGTGCGCGCGCTCGCGCCGCTGGTCGCGGCCGTGCTGGTGGTGACGGCCGGCTTCGCGCTCGCCGCCGTGCCGCTGACCATCCTGCATCTCGTCGGGATGCTGCTGATCGTCGCGGTCGGCTCGAACTATGCGCTGTTCTTCTGCAAGCGCGACGACGCGCAACCGGTCACGCCGTACACACTCGTATCGCTGCTGATCGCGAACCTCGCGACGGTCGCCGGCTTCGGCCTGCTCGCGCTGTCGCGCGTGCCGCTGCTCGAAACCTTCGGGCTGACCGTCGGCCCCGGCGCGATGCTGGCGCTCGCGTTCGCCGCGATTCTCGCGCCGCGCGCCGCGGCGACGAGCAGCGCTCGTCCCGACCTGACAGGAGCCCGCGCATGAACGCGCCGTCGTCCGTTCCACCTCGGCTGTCCGGCGATGCGCGCCGCTGGAAACCGACGCCGCTGATCGCGGGCACCGCGGCGTTGCACGCGGGTGCGCTCGCAGCGGTCGTCGCGCAACCGGCTGCCTGGCCGTGGGCCGCCGGCGGCGTGGTTGCGTCGCATCTCGCACTGACCGCCGCCGGCCTGTGGCCGCGCAGCGCGCTGCTCGGACCGAACTGGACGCGCCTGCCGGCCGGCGCCGGCCGCCGGATCGCGCTGACGATCGACGATGGCCCGGACCCCGACGTCACGCCGCGCGTGCTCGACCTGCTCGATCGTCACGATGCGCGCGCGACGTTCTTCTGCATCGGCGATCTCGCGCGCCGCCATCCGAAGTGGATCGAAGCGATCGTCGCGCGCGGCCATGCGGTCGAGAATCACAGCCAGCGGCACCGGCATACGTTCTCGCTGTCGGGGCCCGCCGCGCTGCGGCGCGAAATCGCGGCCGCGCAGCAGACGCTGACCGAGATCGCCGGCACGCGCCCGCGCTTCTTCCGCGCGCCGGCCGGCCTGCGCAATCCGTTTCTCGAGCCGGTGCTGTGCGAGCTCGGCCTGCAGCTCGCCAGCTGGACGCGCCGTGGTTTCGACACGCGCGCGCGCGACGCGGACCTCGTCACGCGCCGCCTGCTCGACGGACTGGCGCCGCGCGACATCCTGCTCGTGCACGACGGCCACGCGGCACGCGACGCGCGCGGAGAACCGGTCGTGCTCGACGTGCTGCCGGCGCTGCTGCGCGCGGCCGCCGATGCGCAGCTGCACTGGACCACGCTGCGCGCCGCGCTCGCGCCCGAACCGCCCGGCCAGCCGGGCATGCCGGCACCCCCGTTTGATAAAATCTGACCATGCCCGGCGCGCCCGCCAGCCCCGCTGCGGCGCCCGTTCCGGCCACCGGATACGACCCTCGTGAAACCTCTCCTGCTCTCGCACTTCACCGCCACCAGTTGCATCGGCAGCGGCCTCGACGCGACCCTCGACGCGCTGCGCAACGCACGCGGCGGGCTCACGCCGTGCGACTTCGAACGCGCCGATCTCGACACCTGGATCGGCGCCGTGGACGGTGTCGATACGCATCCCGTGCGCACGGATCTCGCCGACTTCGACTGCCGCAACAACCGCCTCGCGCAACTCGGCCTCGTCCAGGACGGCTTCGACGCGCGCGTCGCGGCGGCCGTGGCGCGCCATGGCGCCGCGCGCGTCGGCGTGTTCATCGGCACGAGCACGTCAGGCATCCTCGAAACCGAGCGCGCATACGAGCAACGCGATCCGGCGAGCGGCGCGCTGCCCGCCGGCTTCCGCTATGCAAACACGCACAACCCGTATTCGCCGGCCGCGTTCGTGCGCGCGTATTTCGCGCTGCGCGGGCCGGCGATGGCGATCTCGTCCGCGTGTTCGTCCGGCGCGAAGGTGTTCGGCTCCGCGCGACGGATGATCGAAGCGGGGCTGATCGACGCGGCCGTCGTCGGCGGCGTCGATTCGCTGTGCCTGACGACGCTGTACGGCTTCAATTCGCTCGAACTGCTGTCGCGCCGGCCGTGCCGGCCGTTCGACGTCGCGCGCGACGGCATCTCGATCGGCGAAGCGGCTGCGTTCGCGCTGCTCGAACGCGTGCCAAATACACGCACCGCGCTCGACGACGACGCGATCCTGCTGCTCGGCATCGGCGAATCGAGCGATGCGCATCACATGTCGTCGCCGCATCCGGAAGGGCTCGGTGCCCGGCTCGCGATCGAACAGGCGCTCGCCTCGGCCAGCCTCGCTGCAGGCGACATCGACTACGTGAACCTGCACGGCACCGCAACGCCCAGCAACGATGCCGCCGAAAGCCGCGCCGTGGGCGCGCTGCTCACGCGCACGCCGTGCAGCTCGACGAAGGGGGCGACCGGTCACACGCTCGGTGCGGCCGGCGCGCTCGAAGCGGTCGTCGCCGCGCTCGCGCTGCGCGAGCAGTTCGTGCCGGCCGGCGTCAACACGACGCAACCCGACCCGGCGCTGGCCGCCGACTACGTGCTGGCGAGCCGCGAGGCCCGCGTGCGTGCGGTCCTGTCGAATTCGTTCGGATTCGGCGGCACGAACTGCAGCCTGATCCTCGGCCGCGCCGAGCATGCCCGCTGCGGGGAGCCGACATGACCCTCACCGCCTTCATCGAAAGCGTCGGCCTCGTCGGGCCGGGACTGAACGACTGGTCGCACGCGGCCGACGTGCTCGCGGGCCGCGCGGCCTATGCGAGCACGCGCACCGTGCTGCCGCCGCCCGCCAGCCTGCCGCCGGCGGAACGCCGCCGCACCGGCCCCGTCGTGCGCGTCGCGCTGGCGGTCGGCCTCGAGGCGGCGGCCGCGAGCGGGCGCGATGCCGCCACGCTCGCGACCGTGTTCAGCGCGTCCGGCGGCGACGGCCAGAACTGCCACGCGATCTGCGAGACCCTCGCCGGCGACGATCGTCACCTGTCGCCCACGCGCTTTCACAACTCCGTGCACAACGCGCCGGCCGGCTACTGGAGCATCGCGACCCGCGCGATGGCGACGTCGAACGTGCTGTGCGCGCACGACGGCAGCTTTGCCGCGGGCCTGCTCGAGAGCGTGTGCCAGGTCGCGGTCGATCGCGTGCCGAGCCTGCTGATCGCCTACGATACCGACTATCCGGAGCCGCTGCGCGCGGTACGGCCGATCGTCGACGCATTCGGCGTCGCGCTCGTGCTCGCGCCCGACGCGAGCGAACGCACGCTCGCGCGCATCGACGTGCAGCTCACCGACGCGCCGGCGACGACGCTCGCGAACCCCGAACTCGACGCGCTGCGCACCGGCAATCCGGCCGCGCGCGCACTGCCGCTGCTCGACGCGCTCGCCGCGCGGCGCACGGCAAGTGTCGTGCTCGATTATCTGGAAGATGCGCGCGTGCAGGTCGATATCGCGCCGGCGGATCCCACGGCGGGGCACGCGCCATGACGACGCCCGTCTCGACGCCGATGCCTGCGCTGACGACGGCCACGCTCGATCGCGCATGGATCGCCGCGCACATTCCGCACGACGGCGCGATGTGCTTGCTCGATCGCGTCGAAGCATGGGATGCCGCGCGGATCCGCTGCAGCGCGACGAGCCATCGCGATCCGCACAACCCGCTGCGCTCGCGCGGCCGGCTCGCATCGGTCTGCGGAATCGAATACGCGGCACAGGCGATGGCCGTGCATGGCGCGCTGGTCGGTGCGCAACGCGCGCAGACGGAACCCGCGCGGCCGCGCGCCGGCTATCTGGCGAGCGTGCGCAACGTCGACGCGTTCGTCGATCGGCTCGACACGTTCGAGCTGCCGCTGACCGTCGACGCCGAGCGCATCGGCGGCGACGACCGCTCCGTGCTGTACGGCTTCACGCTGCGCTGCGGCGAGCGCGTGCTGCTCGGCGGCCGCGCCGCGGTGATGCTCGATGCATCGGCGGCCGGCGTACTCGTTCCGCCGCCTGCCGGCCGCGCGGACCCTCGATGACTATCCCCAAGGAAACCAGGTCGTGAAAGCACGTCAGTTCATTTGCACCGCGTTCGTTCTCGCGCTGATCAGCCCGATCGCGCACGCGGACATGTCGGAAGTGAAGCAGGACATCAAGCGCGATTCGAAGGAAGCCGCGCACAAGACCGGCGAGGCCGCGCGCAGCTTCGGCCACGCGACCGCGAGCGCCGCGAAGACGGTCGGCCATGGCATCGCGCATGCGTCGCGCGAGGGCTGGGATGCCACCAAGCGCACGACGAAGCGGATCTTCCACAAGAACGATTCGGGCGAAGGCTCGGCGAAAAGCAGCGATTGAGCGCGGGCGTCCCGCGCACCGCGCACCGCACATGAATGCGCGCAATGCGGCACGACGCGTGAACGCGCCGTTGCCGCACCGCCGCCGTCAGCGCGCGCCGCTGCGCGTGCGACGCGCCGGCCCGCGCGCGAGGCACTTGCCGTACGCGACGAGCCAGCAATCGCGATGATCGAAGTTGCGCAGCAGCCGCGCGCGGCGCCGCTCGAGCCAGTGAAGCGCGATCGCCATCGTCAGCGCGACGGCCAGTGCCGAGCCGCCGATCGCGAGTCCCATCCAGGTGTCACCCATGCCTCCTCCGGAATGCGAGGCCGGTGCGGCGCGCGTGCCGCGACGCGGCGGCCGGAGCGCGGGCGCACTCGGCCTGCCGCATGCGCGGCGAACCTGCGTCCGTGATCCGTCACCACGCGCTTGGCGCGTTGCCCCGGCACTGGATACAGCGGGAGCACGGCCCGGACGCGCGCGCGAACGCCGCCCGGGCCGCCGCGCGTCAGTGCATGTGCTGGCCGCCGTTGATCGCGATGTTGGAGCCCGTCACGAAGCCGGCCTCCTCCGAGCACAGAAACGCGATCAGCGCCGCGACTTCCTCGGGTTGACCGAGCCGTCCCGCCGGAATCTGCGGAAGGATCTTCGTATCGAGGATGTCCTGCGGGATCGCCGTCACCATCTTCGTCGCGAGATAGCCCGGCGATACCGTATTCACCGTCACGCCCTTGCGCGCGATCTCGAGCGCGAGCGATTTCGTGAAGCCGTGCATGCCGGCCTTCGCGGCCGCGTAGTTGGTCTGGCCGACCGAGCCCTTCGAGCCGTTGACCGACGAGATGTTGACGATGCGTCCCCAGCCGCGCTCGACCATGCCGTCGCAGACCGGCTTCGTCATGTTGAACACGGAATCGAGGTTGGTGCGAATCACCGCATCCCAGTTGACCTTGTCGAGCTTGCGCAGCGTCATGTCGCGCGTGATGCCCGCGTTGTTCACCAGGATGTCGACCGGGCCGACGTCCCGGGCGATCTTGTCGATGCACTGCTGGCACGAATCGTGATCGGCCACGTCCACCGGATACGCATGGAATTCGCGGCCGGCCGCATGCATTTCCGTCAGCCAGCGATCGGCGCCCGCGTTGTTCGGCGAATACGTGACGACGACCCGGTGGCCCGCATCGTTCAACCGGATGCTGATCGCTTCGCCGAGGCCGCCCATTCCACCAGTCACAACTGCAATTCGCTTAGTCATCCTATGAGTTACCGACAAAAAAGTAATCAATGATGCGGAGCGACGGCATGGCACATGCTGCCGCCCCACCGCTGTGGTGCGCTGGCGCCCGCAAGGCGGACACGGCGCGCACCGGAACATCACGCGTATTGTTGGCTGCTTGTTCCGCGCGAAGGTTGCTGCGCATGTGTGCGGCGCTGGCCGGCGCCGCACGCGTGCAATATCGTCAGACCGTGCTCAATCGCGTTCGACCGCGAGCGCAACACCCATCCCGCCGCCGATGCACAGCGACGCCAGCCCGCGCTTCGCGTCGCGCTTAACCATCTCGTGCAGTAGCGTCACCAGGATCCGGCAGCCCGACGCGCCGATCGGGTGACCGATCGCGATCGCACCGCCGTTCACGTTCACCTTCGACGTGTCCCAGCCCATCTGCTTGTGCACCGCCAGCGCCTGCGCCGCGAATGCCTCGTTGATTTCCATCAGGTCCAAGTCGCCCGGCGTCCAGCCCGCTCGCTCCAGGCAGCGGCGCGATGCCGGCACCGGACCCATGCCCATCACGCTCGGATCCACGCCCGCGTTCGCGTATGCCTTGATCCGCGCGAGCGGCGTCAGGC